>NZ_JBFAPG010000265.1:0-8775 GCF_040675595.1 Micromonospora sp. NPDC049580 | reverse complement strand
TCGGCCCGCTGCTGGCCCTGGCGCCGGTGCGCAAACGGCCGGTCGAGCAGATCGCGATCGTCGACGGGACCCTGATCCCCACCCGCGATCACCGCCTGGCCGCCCGGAGCAAGAACTACCGGTACTCAACGAACCTGCAGGTCGCCATCGACGCCTCCACCCGCCTGGTCATCGCCGTCGGCGACCCGCAGCCCGGCAACCGCAACGACACGATCGTCTACCGCACCAGTGGCATCGGCCAGAAGCTGGACGGGCGGCCGGTGATGGCCGACGGCGGCTACCGCGGCAACCCTGAGGTGATCATGCCGTACCGCAAACCCTCAGACGGCAGCGCTCTGCCGGAATGGAAAGAAGCCCTCAACGTCGAACACAGGACCGTCCGCGCAGGGGTCGAACACGCCCTGGCCAGGATGAAGTGCTTCAAGATCCTGCGCGACTACCGCCGCGCCGCCCACACATTGGCCGACGCCGCTTCCGGCATCGCCAACCTCCACAACATCATCCTCGCCGGCTGACCACCGGCCCGGCCCCGGGCAACGCCTTCACCCAGTTACGAGACGTCCCTTAGGCCGTGTTTCGTAGGGCCTCGATATTGGGCGTGGCGGTGGTCGCTAATTGAAGAGGTCTCCGGTAGTTGGTTCAGCGACCAAGCTAGAACTTCACACCGGAGACCTCGTGCCGAGCGTAACGGCAGTGAGGCGACATGACCTGACCGACGTGCAGTGGGCGGCGCTGGAGCCGTTGCTGCCTGCTGGAACGGGTCATGCTCGGCCGCGCAGATGGACCATGAGACTGATCATCGACGGGATCCGGTGGCGGGTCCGGACCGGATCGCCGTGGCGTGACGTGCCTGCGGAGTACCCGCCGTGGCAGACCTTGTATCGATGGTTTCGGCGGTGGCAACGTGACGGTGTCTGGGCGCAGATCCTCACCTCGTTGCAGGCCCGAGCGGACGCGGCGGGGCTGGTCGGCTGGACGGTGAGCGTGGACTCGACCATCAGCCGCGCCCACCAGCACGCGGCGGGAGCCCGCCGCGACGGCCAGGCGCAGAAGGAGACTCCTGGTGGTGTGCAGGCCGAGCCGGCAGATCACGGGCTCGGCCGGTCGAGGGGCGGCTGGACCACCAAGACCCATCTGGCCTGCGAGCAGGGCCGCAAACTGATGGCCCTGGTGGTGACCGCCGGACAGCGCGGCGACAGCCCACAGTTCATCCCCGTGTTGGCCAAGGTCCGCATCCCCCGAGCCGGTGGCGGCCGGCCACGCACCCGCCCCGACATCGTGCTGGCCGACAAGGCGTACACGTCCAAGGCCAACCGCGCCCACCTGCGATCCCGGGGCATCCGCGCGTGCATCCCGAGCAAGGCCGACCAGGACGCGCACCGCAAAGCCAAAGGCTCCCAAGGGGGACGTCCGCCCGCCTTCGACCCCGACGTCTACCGCCTGCGCCACGCCGTGGAATGCGGCATCAACCAGCTCAAACAACACCGCGCCATGGCCACCAGATACGACAAACTCGCCGTGCGCTACGAAGCCACCCTCACCATCGCCGCTATCAACCAATGGCTTCGTGCCCTACGAAACACGGCCTAGGCGTGTTTGCTCCAGGATGGCCGTCGCCGGCCGGTGTCTCGGTTTCGCCCAACGCCACGCCTGTAGGTCTGCTGTGGATCGATGTGAAGCATCGCGGGCGGCCTGCGGGATCCGTCACGGTTCCGTCATCTGAGACGCCGATCCCACGGGCAGCGCCGTGACCAGGCCCTTCAGTCTAGAGACCTCCTCGGTGAATCCGAAGGCGTCAGCGTTGGCACCTCTGCGGAGGCGGTAGAGGCGACGTCCGCACATGGCTCCCCTCTGTGTCAAGACACCGCCAGGAGGAGAGTTCTATCCTGGGTTTCGGCGGGTCCGGGAAGTGACTTCTCCGAAGAGCCGGCTGGGGGATGAGAGTCGATCGCGCTGGAGCCAGTTGTCGTTCCCCGTTGTCCTCCCGGGCCCGCTGCCGCGGCCACCGCGTCGTTGATCATGCGCCGGTAGACGATGTCGGACAGGCGTCGTTTCAGGGCGCGCATCGCCTCCATGGACGTCTTGCCGGACGTCTTTTTTCGGTCGAAGTAGGTGCGGCCTGCGGTGGGATTGCGCAACTGGACGGTGGCCATGATGTGCAGCACCCGGTTGATCTGCCGGTTCCCGGCGCGGGAGAGCCGGTGGCGTACGTGCTCACCGGAGGACGCGTCGATGGGGGCGGTGCCGTTCCAGGAGGCGAAGTGGGCCCGGTTCGGGAACCGGGTGATGTCCCCGACCTCGACCAGCAGCCGGGCGGCGCCGGACGGTCCGATGCCGTGCAGGTCCATCAACGTGGTGCCGGTTGAGGCGACCAGTTCCTTGAGTTCCTTGTCGGCTTCTTTGGAGCGTCGGTAGATCCGTTCGAGGTCGGCGATCAGTTCCGCGGCGACCCGGCGTCGGGCCTTGCCGACCGTGTCACGGGGCCGGACCGTGGCCAGCAGTGCCTTGGCCTGGGCGGCGGACAGGCTCTTCTTCGCTCCACCGGGAATGAGTTCCAGCAGCAGTTGGTGCAGCTGGGACACCATCCGGGTGTGGTCCTCGCCGAGGGAGCGGCGCCGGTCGACCAGGATCCGCAGCAGGGCCAACTGTTCGTCGTTGACCAGCGGGCGCAGCCCGGCCATGCGGGTGCCGACCAGCGCGATGGAGTGCGCGTCGGTGGCGTCGGTCTTGCGGCCCTGCCCGGTGGCGAACACCCGCGCCCGGGCGGACAGCTTCGGCGGGACGTCGACGACCTGCTCGCCGTCGGCCAGGAGCCGGTTGGCGAGGTGCCGGCCTATCCCTTGGCAGCCCTCGATCGCCCAGACCCGGTTCGGCCACCGGTTGGCGTACTTCCTCATCGCCGTGTAGCCGTCGCGGTCGGTGTCGAACCGGCCGCCGCCGACGACGGTCTCGTCGCGGGCCATGACCTCAATCGTTGCCGAGCGCTTGTGCGGGTCCATCCCGATGACCACACGATCTGACGTGCCACTCACCGCGTCCTCCGATGCTCGATCCACCTGAGTTGTCGAGCCGGGAGGGCAACGCTACTTCGAGCCGAGCAAACCCCTCTTGAGCCTCTCCCCGCCCTGAGGCGACGCCCGGGCCGCGCAGGCCAAATGAGAGCCACACGACCAGCATGGGCAGCCGAAATGAGAGCGACAGCCCGGGCGCCTCGACCGAAGCCTGGCCGGGCCACGGTCGCAGGTCAATGAAACAAGTAGCCGATGAGCGGATGACCGATCTTGACAGGTTCCTGTTGACCTGAACCAGAGTTCAGATGCTTCACTGTCGGCCATGGATCTTGATGGTATGCGCGTCGCCATCACCGGCGCGGCGCGTGGCACGGGTCGACTTCTGGCCGAGGCCTTCGCCGAACGCGGCGCACAGATCTTCCTCTCGGCCCGCGACGTGGGGGCGGCCCGGCGGGTTGCGGATGCGATCAACCAGCGGGGGGCAGGTCGGGCTGATGCGGTTCACTGCGACCTCGCCGCACCGGATTCGGTGCGTGGGTTCGCCGCGGCCGTGGCCGACCGGACGAGCTACCTCGATGTGCTGATCAACAATGGTGCCGCGTACATCGAAGGAGACGACCTGGCAGACGTCTCGGACGACACGATCGAGAGCGTGATGGCTGCGGGCGGGACCGGCACGGTGCTGCTGACCAAGCATCTGTTGCCGCTGCTGCGTGCATCGTCGCGGCCCGACGTCGTCAACATGATCTCCACATGCGCCGAGGTGGGGCACCGCCGTTCGGGCGCGCATCCCGCGTTCTACGCGGCCAAGCATGCCCACGCCGGGCTCGCTGAGATCCTGTCGCACCGGCTCCGGCCAGAAGGAATCCGGGTTGTTTCCCTTTTTCCACCGGACTTCGTTCAGAACGGGCCGCGGCAGGCAGATAGCGACCTAACTGCGCAGTCGGTCATCGACTGCGTGTTCTTCGCGGTTGGTCAACCACGAGACTGCTTCATCCGCGAGTTCCACTTCGAGCAGGTACGGACTCCACACTCCTGAGCGCCCGCCACGCCAAGCAGCCTGGGCCAAACCGAGGGTCCTAGTACTCCAGCAGGAGATCCGTTCGGACCTGCTGCGGCGGTGTGGTTTTGTCCGTGGGCATGGAGCAGCCACCGCTGAGTCTCGTGGTTGTGTGGACCAAAGATACGGCGGTGGCTGCCGCCTACAGAGTAGACGCCCAGCGATGGTCTGGGCTGTTCGACGAGCTGATGGACGTGATCGGGTCGTGCTTCGGGCGGCCTGAGCCCCGCCGGCGGGTGCGGGACTTCATGGCCGGCCTGCTGGCACCGCTGCCGACCAAGAACTGCTGGACGATAGCGGAGCACGCCGGTGACGACGGGCCAGGTGGCATGCAGGACCTGATCGGTCGGGCCCGGTGGGACGACGCGCAGGTCCGCGCCGACGTGCGGGGCTTCGTCGCGGCCAAGCTCGGGCACCCGGACGGGGTGCTGGTCATCGATGAGACCGGTGACCTGAAGAAGGGCGTGCACACCGTCGGGGTGCAACGGCAGTACTCCGGCACCGCCGGGAAGATTGAGAACTGTCAGCTCGCGGTGCACCTGTCCTATGCCTCCCCAGCCGGGCACACCCTGGTCGACGTCGCTCTCTACCTGCCGAAATCCTGGACCGACGATCCCGCGCGACGGGTGGGGGCAGGGGTGCCCGAGACGATCGGGTTTGCCACGAAGCCCCAGCTGGCACGACAGCTGATCGACACCGCGCTCGCCGGTGGGCTGCCATGCCGATGGGTCGCCGGTGACGAAGCCTACGGCGGTGACCCGCACCTGGCCGCGGCCCTGCGCGGCCACGAACTGGGTTACGTCCTCGCGGTCGCCTGCTCGCACCGGGTCCCGACCGGACTGGGCATCCAGCGGGCGGACCAGATCGCCGCCGGTCTGCCGAAGCGGGCGTGGCAACGGATCTCCGCCGGTCAGGGGGCGAAAGGGCACCGCTACTACGACTGGGCGTTCGTCATCCTCCCTCTGGCCGCCGACACGGCACGACGGCCACCACTGGCTGCTGATCCGCCGCAACCGCGCTATCGGTGAGCTGGCGTTCTACCGCTGCTGGTCACCCGAACCGGTTCCCCTGCGCCAACTGGTGGCCGTTGCCGGCCGACGCTGGAGCATCGAGGAATCCTTCCAGGCCACCAAAACCGGCCTCGGCCTGGACCAGCACCAACACCGCCGCTGGCGGGCCTGGCACCGCTGGACCACCCTCGTCATCGCCGCACACGCGTTCCTCGCCGCCGCCGCAGCGGCCAGCACCACCAGCCCGAACGGCTTGATCCCGATCACCGTCAACGAAGTCCGACGGCTCTTCCACGCCTTGGTCATCGAACCCGCCCGACGCACGGCTGACGTCATCGCCTGGTCCATCTTCCGACGCCAACACCAAACCGAAGCCAAGATCAGCCACTACGCCCAACAAGCCCTCACCGAACCCTGAAACGGATCTCCTGCTGGAGTACCAGGAGTTCTTAGACACCTTTTACCGCGGTCACCGGAGATCCCTCGCCTACGCCGCCCAGCTTGAGCTCAAGTTCGACGACCTACGGCCAGATGCTGCGCGGGTGGCGGGGGCGCTGGGACTTCCGCCGGCGCCGCCGGGCGAGCCCTACGAGGTTCGGCCGCTGTTTGTCACTGCCGGCGCCCAGTCCCGGCAGCCTTTGTCGGTGCCGAATACCCATTCACCACGATTACCGAACTGCTGGGCTTCCTGGAGGAAGTACGGTGATGAACCGGGGTCACAAGCACGGCAATCTGCAGTGCTGGGCGGCGCCGGCTGCTGGCCATCGCCCGTCGAACAGCGGTGGCTGTGTCGGCGCTTGCTCACTCGTCAGGGACGCTACAACCGCAGAACGATGAACCCCATGTCGAGGCGGACGACCAAACCGAAGGGTGTGTCGAAACAAGCCTCGATATGGCGGTGGACCGGTATGCTCCGGCGCTTGCGGCCGAAGGGCAGGTCCAGCAGGTCGATGGAGCGCCGGTCAAAGGTTACGGCGAGGTGTTCGTCTCCGTTCACCCGCGCGACTCCGAGAACGTCTGAGGACCAGAAATCTTCCGCCACCGTCCTGACCTCACCGCTCGTCGGTTGCCAGACTCGGACGATCGTCTCGTCGGCGCCTCGGGACTGGATGACTAGCCCGTGTCGCGTCGACGCCATCACATGGCTGCCGTCCGCACTCCATCCCGGTGGTCCCAAGGTCCATCGTGGTGCACCGGAGATCGGATCCCGGACGGTGATGGTGTGGTCGGGCTCAGCGATGGCTAGGAGCCGGTCGTCGCTCACTTGTACCTCGGCAACGGTGGTGAGTCGTGCAACCTCCGCCAGCGTTCGCTGGCGCATCGTGCGAAGGTCGATGCGGTCGACAGTGCCGCGATCTGTCACGACGACCCATCCGGAACCTACGACGCACGAAGACCGTTCATGGCGGGCCGCAGAAGCCGGGATGGCCACTTGCTCCATTGTCGACATGTTCCAAACGGCGACGCCGCCCGGTCCCAACGAGAGGACAAAAGGGGTGCCGTCAAAGTCGACGGGCAGCAGCTCACGCGGAGACGAACCTCCTGTCCGCGAGGCAATGCACCTACCGGTATCAGTGTCCCAGAGTTGAACTAGGCCCTCCGGCGACGCGGTCGCGAGCACATTGCGGCCGTCGCGCACTAGGGCACACGCGGCTCGCACGTCAGAGGTCAATTCGAGTGATCTATAAGGGGCGCCCTCGGACACATCAAATAAGTTGACCGTGCCGGTAGTTGCATCATCGGTATAGGCAATCACCGCCCGGTCTTTGAAGGAAGCCACCCACAGATCGGCTGAGTCGCTGACTAGCAGGTTCGGCCAGTCGGAATTGTCCTGCCCTGGCCGCCAGAGCCGCACGCTGCTGTCGTTGCTGGCCACGGCGACCGCGAGGTGGGAGCCGATCGAAATTGGGCATGCCATCGTGATCTCCTCGGCGGGACCCTGAAATGAGCCGAGGAAACCCAACGTGGCCGCATCCCACAGCCCGACTTCTTGATCGCAGGCGGAAATGATCACGGGTCGGCCGTCCTCGTGGTCGGCCCAGATGCGCCAGGCCTCGTCAAAAAGCTGTTCATTGCCAATGAGACTTCCCGTGTAGGGGTCCCAGAGCCTTAGTGATCCGTCGGCGAAGCAGGCTGCCACGACCCGGCATTCGTCAGCATCCACGAAGCAGACGCCCCTCGGAACGGTGCCTTGGCCTTCGAGCGCGGTGACCACCTCTCTGGTCACCGGGTCAACCAGAGCCATGGCCCCGTCGATGGCCTCGGTAGCCATCAGGCACCGTCCGCGTACCTGTACCGGCCATGATGGCTGGCCCTCGTCGGCAAGGGCCCTCGGCGCCGAGTCCGTCTCCGGCGCCCAGGACCAGTTCTTCCGGTGTCCCCGAAGCAGGAAGCGGCTGGCCTCCGCATCGTGCCGCATAAGCTGGATTTCGAACACCGCGCCTAGGCCAGGGTAGGTCAGCTCGTATCGTAGTTCTCCACTGTGCGCGTCCCAGAGCCGAACCGTGCCGCGGCCGGAAGCTAGGTAGAGAAGGATGAGGTCGTCGGCTGCCGCGACCCCGGCGCACGTATTAGCGTCCGGCTCCGCCAGCCGATGCTCGCGCACGAGCGAACCGGTCGCCGCATCGAAGACACGCAGCCCTCCGCACCGGGACGATATCGCCAGAAGGTCGCGGTCGGCGAGCCGGATCGGAAAGATTCGCTCCGCGCCGGCTACCCTGATACGGCGCTCATGCCGCCCAGAAACTGGATCCCAAACATCGACCTCCTGTTCTTCTCCAACCGTCACTAGGAAACGCCGATCGCCGAGACGAACAGCACACATCTGGTGGACGATCGTCTTGTTGCCGGACAATTCTGTGTATTCGTGCCGACCATTGGTGTTTGCCCACGCGCCGTATGGAAGGTTCGGATGCCTCGCGAAGCTGCTGGTGTACCCCTCGATCTGCGCAGTGAGATTGAACATGGCCGCGCGTTCGGCAGGTGCAGCATCCTGGGCGTGAAGGGTCAGCCGAACGAGTCGTGCGCGTACGCCCAGGGCCGACCTGCTGCGGTCAACCGCCGTCACAACGCGGTGCAGATCGGCGTGGAGGAGAAACTCGTCGTCGTCGAGCAGATCTTGCAGCTCGCCTGCGGCGGCAGCGTGATCGGCGGCGTAGCCAACAGCGTAAGGATTTGCCGTCCCCCAGCGGCCCGCCACGCTCCTGCGCAACGTCGCGATGATTCGCCGCTCGTCCTCGCGCCGATCGCGGCCAGCCAGCAGCTCGTCTACCAGCGCCTGATGAAAGAGGCGGGTGACCCTTATGCCGCTGGCGGACACGTTTCTGATTAGGTAGCTCGCGACCGGCGAGTCGCGCAGGTCATCTAGGTCGCGACCACTGAGCTGATAGCCCAGCGCCGTCGCGAATTTCAGCCAGAGATGGTCGTCGAGACCATCGCCACGCGCATACGCCAGCGCGGTCAGCAATCCTCGCGTGACGCCGCGAGCCTCGGGTGGCAGCGCATCGAAGTGCTTGCGGAACGCTTCGCCGATGCCACGTGGAACCGTGCTCTCGTCGAATCCGGGAGCATGCACGTCGACTAGGTGATCGTTCACCGACAGCCGGTAAGCGGTCAGCGCGGCAACCAGGAAGTTGCGCTCGGCGCGCCGGGCGATAACTGCGGCCAGCGCTCGCGCCGCGGCTGGATCGGCTCG
>NZ_JBFAPG010000264.1:0-8781 GCF_040675595.1 Micromonospora sp. NPDC049580 | reverse complement strand
GAGCCGGGCGGTGCGGGTCGGTGGTGGTCGGTCGCCGGTCAGTCCCGGTCGAGAACGGCGCCGAGGATCCAGGTCACGATGCTCACGAACAGGGCGCCGAGCACGGCGGCCGGCCAGAAGCCGTCCACCGAGAACGGCAGCCCGGCCTGGTCGGCGATCCAGCTGGTGAGCAGGAACAGCAGCCCGTTCACCACAAGCGCGATGAGACCCAGGGTGAGCAGGTAGAAGCCGCAGCCGACGGTCTTGATGACCGGCTGGAGCACCGCGTTGACGACACCGAAGATCACCGCCACCAGGATCAGCGTGGTGACCGTCTCCACCGCCGAGGTCGACTCCAGGTCGATGCCCGGAATGAGCAGTGTGGCCAACCAGAAGGCCAGCGCCGTGGTGGCCAGCCGAATCAGCAACCCTTTCAGAAAACCCATGGCCGGGATCGTGCCACGGACCACTCACCGGCGTAACCCACCAGTTGACCATCCAGGACGACGCGGCCCAGGGCGGGCCCGGCCGCAGCTGGGCTCGGCGCCCCCGTCGGCTCAGCCGCGCGCCGGCCGGCCGATCAGCTGGGCCTCGATCGGGGTGGGGGAGAGCAGCGCCCACCGCAGGGCTCGGCGATTCACCACCGCCACCATGTCGTCCCGGATCCGGGTGAGCCAGTCGGCCGACCCACCCAGCCCCAGCGCCGCGCCGGCCAGCGCGGCCTCGGCCGCGTGCAGCGGCTGCAGCACCGCCAGGTCGGCGCGGCTCAACGCGTCCACATCGGCCGGGGTCAGCTCGTCGCGCACCACGAGAGTGGCCCGCCACGCCGGACCCGGCTCGGTCTCGGCCGGCGCCGGCCCGGCGTCGACCACCAGCAGCAACGGCTGGAGCGCGGTGCCCACCGAGTCAGCGACCGGTCGGCCCGGCGGGATCAGCGGGATCGTTCCCCCCGGAGCGCCCACACCTCGCACGAACGGCTCCCAGACACGGGGTCGCGCCGTCTGCACCACCACCAGCGCGCCCAGGGCCATCGCCCGCAGCGCCACCAACTGCGCGGCGCGCACCCCGCCCACCAGCATCACCCGGGTGCTCTCCGGCCGGAACAACCGCACGGTGACCGCACCGCCGTGCCGGTTGGTGCCGACCATCATCCCCGCCTCGCCCAGGGTCAGCTCCCAGTCGTCAAGCGCCACCGCCGATTGCCCCCCGGCGCTGGTGAGCGCCACCGGCAGCGTGCCAGCCAGCCCGGTCAGGTGCGCGCCGTCGAGTCTGCGCAGCGTCCCGCCGACGCCGCTGACCAGTCGGCCCAGCGCGTCGACGGCCACGGTCAGCTCGGCGGTCGACGCCGCGGCCAGGCGTACGGCCATCTCGGTAGGCGCCGTCCCGGTGCCGGCGGCCGGCGGTGGCCCCACGCAGAGCGACACCGTCGTCGCGGTCGCCGGCAGCGCGAGCAGCCGGGGCACCAGCCGCCGCGCGGCCGGGGCGCCGGTCTGCGGCCAGTCGACCAGCCGGAACGTGGCCTGGACGAGAGCGCCCGAGCGGAGCAGCGGCCACGACTCCCGCACCGGCTGGCCGTCGTGGTGGGCCAGCTCGCCCAGCACGCGCAGCGCCGCCGGTACGCCGAGCGGCCGGGCGGTAAGCGGCCCGAGTCGGCGGACGATCCGGCGTACCGTGCCGGCGAGCGCCCGACGCAGGGCCTCCTGCGTCCACCCGTCCGCCCGCAGCACCCGGACCGCCAGCACCGCCCGCTCCCGCCCGGCGAGCCGTCCGTCGGTGAGCTGCCGGTACGACGTGCCGACGGTGCCACCCGCCGTCGGGACGGGTGCCGGCGTCCCGCTGAGGAGCAGCTGGATCCGCAGCGGCGGGACGTCCGGACCGGGCGTCGGCAGCAGCGCGGCCGGCGCGGGGATCGCTCGGGACGCGTCGCCCAGCAGGTCGCCGGGATCGCCGAGCTCCAGAAGCGCCACCATGCCGCCGGTGTCCTCCAGCACCGCCGCCGGCCCGCCGGACAGCTCCGTCGAGTGGACCACGGCACCGGGTGCGACCAGGGCGAGCAACTCGGCCGGGCCGGGCTGCTGGCCCAGCACACGGCGCCGGGTCACATGCCCGGCGGCGGTGCCCAGCCACTCGAAGAGCCACCGGCCGCGGACCCGGACGCCGGCGACCGCCACGAGGAGCGCCGCCACCAGCAGCGCGGCGACGGTGACCGGCGTGCCCCGGCCCAGCGCGGCGAGGACGACCGCGACGGCGACCTGCCCGGTGACCAGCTGACCCGCGCGGATCCCCGCGCCGCGTCGGCTGAACGCGGCCCACCGGCCGCCAGATCGTCGATCGAGTATGCGATCCCTGGCTGCCCCCGTGCCGGGGACGCCGAGGGCGGCCGGCGCGGTACTGATGGCTACGGTCGCGGTTGCTCCGGTGTCGACACCCGGCGCGGTGCCGACAGACGTGGTTGTTCCGACGGCGGTGGCGCCCGACCCGGCTGTCGGGGCGCTGGCGGCCGGGACCGGGCCCCAACCGGGCCGGCTCGCCGGCTGCGAGCCTCCGGTGGTGATCGGCGACACCGCGCCTCCTCGACCAGTTGGGACGTGCCGGGCGGCCGACCGCCCCGGGATTGCCCGTCACGCGCCGCGACGTGGCTGCCGCACATCGTAAGCGACCGATGGCTGCCGTGGTTGTCCACAGGGGAGGCGCGTGGGGTAGCAGAACGGCTACCGGGCCGCTACCGTCAGCCACGAAGTTCATCGCTGACCCGCGTCCACCCATGCTCGTCGACCGGGCCACGCGATCGGTGCGCTCCCACGGTGGGCGCACAGCCGGCCAGGCACGACCGAGGAGACGAGGTGATGTTCGGGTGTCCCAGACCCAGGCAGAAGCGGCGGTGATGCGACAGACCGCCGCGAAGTTCGAGCAGGTGGACCAGTCGTTGCAGTCCATGCTGACCGGCCTGCTGGCCGAGCTGGAGGTGTTGCAGCAGGCCTGGCGCGGTGCCGGTGGGCGGTCGTTCGAGCAGGTCAAGCGGCAGTGGTCAGAGGATCAGGCCGCGTTGCACCGGGCCCTGCGGGAGACCGCCGGGGCCATCCGCACCGCCGGCCGACAGTACGACGTCTCGGACGACGAGGCGGCCAGCCGGGTGGCCGGCACCAACCGCGGCGGCATCCAGCTGCCGCTCTGACCTGCCGGAAGGGGAGTTCCGATGGACCACGGTGTGCTGGTCGTCAACTTCGCCGCGCTGCAACAGGCTGGCGCGGACATTCAACGGGCGCTGAACACGCTCGACTCGCAGCTCGGCCAGCTCGAACGCGACGCCGCGCCGCTGGTGTCGGCCTGGGCGGGTGACGCCCGACAGGCGTACGAGCAGCGCCAGGCGCGGTGGCGGTCCGCCTCGCAGGACCTGCAGGCGATGCTGCGCGCCATCAAGGTGGCGGTGGACGATTCCGCGGCCGACTATCTGGACACGGAGAAGAAGAACACCGGGCTGTTCCAGTGACGCCGGTGGGCCGGGAGCGCTGACCGTGCCCGCGTCGGCGCCCCGGCCACCCTCCGACGAGGGGCGCCCGCGTGCTGGCCGATCGAGGCCCCATCATGCACGCGGGGCACCGGGGTCGAAGCCCGCCGAGGCGGACCAGGACCGGGTTGGGTTTGGCGCGGACTACGCCAGGGTCGGGTTGGGCGCGGATGACCGCGGGGCCGGGTCAGGCTGGCTCGGCCGGTCGCCAGCGCCGGCGCGCGCCGCGGGGCAGCACGAGGGCGAGCAACACCACGGCGACCGCCGTCAGGCCGATCGCCGCGCCGGCCACCAGAGCCCGGTCCCGGGCGGTCGCGCGGCGGGCCTGGCGGGCGAGCACCGCCGGATCGGGCCGGTCGTCGGCGAGGGCGGCAACCGGCCGAGGAGCGGTCGTACGGCCGCCGCCGGTCTCGGTGACCGCGCGATAGGGGTTCAGCACGCCGGCGCCGTACCCGCCGCCGTGTCCCGGGCCGGGCGCCGGATCGACCGTGGCGACGATCCGCCGCACCACCTCGGCGGCGGTCAACTCGGGACGGTACGCGCGCAGCAGCGCCGCCGTGGCGGCCACGAACGGCACCGCGTAACTGGTGCCCTCGACCTGCTGGTGGCCCTGCGTGGGCGCGGCGACCAGCACCGCGCTACCCGGGGCGACCAGATCGACGTACGAGCCGGTCTGGGAGAAGGTCGCCCGTGCCCCGTCCGCCCCGATCGCGCCCACCCCGAGCACCCCGTCGTACGCGGCAGGGAACGGGCGCGGGTCGCCGCTGTCGTGCAGGTTGCCCACGGCGGCCACCAGCACCACGTCCCGCTCGACGGCGTACCGCACGGCGGAGCGGACCTCCGGGTCGTCGGCGTACAGCACCACGGAGAGGTTCACCACGTCGGCGTCGTGGTCGACGGCCCAGCGGATGGCGCGGGCGAACTCGTCGGCGCTGACCGTGCGCCCCGACTCCCGGCCCTGCACCACCTGCTGCTCACTCACCCGTACCGGCAGGATCCGGGCGGCCGGGGCCAGGCCGTGGAAGGCGACACCGGGCCGGGGCGCCGCCGCGATGATGCTCGCCACGCCGGTGCCGTGCCCGGCGCAGTCCCGGCTGCCGTCCCCACCCGGGTCGAGCAGGTCGGTGCCGGCCAGCACCCGTCCGGTCAACTGGGGGTGCGCCCGGTCGACTCCGGAGTCGACGACCGCGACCGTCACCCCGGCGCCGGTGGTCAGCGGCGCGAGCCGCGCGGGGTCGTACCGCTGCTGGGGCCAGGGTGTGGCCTCGACCGGCCGGACGGGCGCCAGTGGGGTCGCGCAGGCCGGGGCCAACCGGAGCCCGGCGCTGGCGGCGACGGCCGGACCGGTCGCGGCGGTCAGCAGAGCAGCGGCCAGACCTGCCAGGACGGGGTGCGCGATCGACCGGGACATCGACAGCCTCCGTATCGTGTCGGCTCCGGAACGGGATGTTATCGCCTCGACGCCGCCCCGGCGGACCGCCGCCGGCCAGCCATTGTGATCTTGATACCACCTTGTAGGTTGTACGCGATACCTGTGGCCTGTTCTCGGAAGGAGAGGTGGCCGTGACCGAATGGGAGCCGGCCACGGAGGCCGAGGTGGCGATGTGGGACGCGCTGCGCGCCAACGACCAGGAGCTCTACTTCCGCCTCCTGTCCCGCACCGATCTGCTGTTGCCGGTC
Source organism: Micromonospora sp. NPDC049580 (assembly GCF_040675595.1). NCBI lineage: Bacteria > Bacillati > Actinomycetota > Actinomycetes > Micromonosporales > Micromonosporaceae > Micromonospora > Micromonospora sp. NPDC049580. The sequence continues at coordinate 3,614 of NZ_JBFAPG010000264.1, read as the reverse complement.
TCCACGCCGGCGCCGTCCGGTCAGGCGTCCGCCGGCTGGGGCACCTGGACCACCGGTGGCCGGACCCACGTGCTGGCCTTCACCTCCGCCGCGGCGCTGCGGGCCTGCCTCGGTGAGCACGGCGGCACCAACCGGCGCGTGCCGTTCACCGACCTCGCCCTCGGTTGGCCCAACCACGAGTGGTGGCTCGCGGTCAACCCCGGGTTGCCGGTCGAGGGCTACCTGCCCGCCTGGTTCGTGTCCCAGCTCTCCCGTGGTGACGTCCGGCTGCCGGGCCGCGCCATGGGCGCCCGCGCGCGGCTGGAGCGGGCCGAGACGCTGGCCCGGTCGAGAGCCGGTACGACCGGCCGGGACGCCTCGCCCTCCACCGGGTTCGTGCCGCCCGCGTCGGACCCGACACCGTCCGGACGACCCGCGCCGAGGAACGCGGTGCCGCCGGTGGGCACACCCCCGGCGTCGGGCACCCCGGGCCGGGCGCCCGGTCCGGGTGAGCTGTCGCGCCGGTCTGGCTCGGAGGACCTGCCCGCCGCCGGTCAGCGGCAGCCGGACGCCCCGCCCCGACCGGCCCGCCCCGGCGCCGGCCCCGTGCCGGGCGTTGGCCGTACCGGCGCATCCCGGTACGTGCCGCTGGCCTCCACCGACCGCGCCCCGGCCGACCAGCCGGGTCCGCGCGCCGGCCGACCGTCCGCGAGCCCCCCGGCCACCGACGGCGACGGCCCGGCCGCCGGTGACGGCAACACCCAGGGTGGTCGGCGCTCCTTCTTCGAGCCGACGTCCGGTCGAGCGTCCGGGCCGGTCTCCGGTGACGGTCGGTCGGGCGACCGGGCGGTGCCGCCGTCCCGGTTCGGGCGGGGCAGCCAGCCCTTCCCGCGCCGCCGTCCCGCGGACACGCCGGGCGGCGACAACGCGGCCCCGGCCTTCCCGATGCCGACACCGGACGCCACCCGACCGCTGCGGCCACCGGCCGGCGACCTGGGCGCGTCCCGGGTGGTACGAGCGCCCGCGACCGACGACGAGACCACCCAGCCTCTGCCACCGCGACGGCCCAACCCGTTGGCCGAGGAACCCACCCGTGCGTTCCGGGTGCCCGGTCCAGCCGCGGGTGAGCCGTCACCGACCCGCGTCGGAGGGCCCGTTCCCACGGCGGACGAGACCCAGGCGATCCCGCGTGGCCGACCCGGGGACCGGCAGCGCTTCGAGCCGGTGGAGGAACTGCCGCCGTCGGTCGCGGAGCCGGTCTCCGGCCCACCCGCCCCGCGTCGCGGCTTCACGCCGATCGTCATCGAGGGCACCATCATCGAGTCCCGGGATCTCCTCGACCCGACCGAGGGCGCTCCTGCGTTCGACGCGGCCCGGCGACCCGGCCCGACCACCGCCGCCCCGCCGACGTTCGGCCCGGCCGCGTCCGGCCCGTCTGTGCCCGACCCCGCCGTTCCCGGCGCCTCGATGCCCGGCCCCTTCGTTCCCGGGCCCTCCGCCGCGGCCCCGGATCCGTTCGGCGTTCCCTCGTCGTTCGAGCCCGCGTCGTCCGGCCCGGTCTCGTTCGAACCCGCCGACACCGGCACGGGCCGGCCCGATTCCACCGGGACCGCCGAAGGCCTGTTCGGCACGGACCGCACCGGCGCGGGCCCGCTCGATTCTGCCGGCTCCGACCTGAGCAGCGCAGACCTGAGCGGCGGCGGCCTGGGCGGTGGCGGCCTGGGCGGCGCTGGCGGCTCGGCTGGCGTGGCCGCCGGTTGGTCCTCGCCCCGGTCCCCGGTGGGCTACGAGCCGGAGGCGGTACGCCCCGACACCGACGACGAACGCCCGGTCGTGGACGACCAGCGTGCGATTGTCGACGAGCCGGCGTCGGTGCAATTCGAGCCGGCCAACACGGTCGAGGAGGACCTGCTCGGCGCGGCGGGTGCCGGCAGTACGGACACGTTCCTGTCCACCCTGCTGTTGGCCCGGGTCCTGCTCCCGGCGGCGGCGGACTCGGTGCGCGGCAGCCGTCCCGGCGACCCGGGCTTCGTCTGGCGTACCGCGCAGCTCGACGGCGAGACGTACGTGGTGGTCTACACGTCCCCGGAGCGCCTCGCCGACCACGTCGAGGGTGACGTCGACACGGTCCGGGTGAAGTTCGCCCAACTGATCCGGCGCTGGCCCGACGAGGACTGGTCGTTCGCCGTCAACCCGGGCACGCCGGTCGGCGCGAAGCTGCCCGGCGACCAGATCGTCGCGTTGGCCAACTGGGCCGCCGAGGTGGGGCTCGGCGACGACCTGGAGGTCGACCCGGAGGAGCCGGCGGTCGAGGCGGAACCCACGGCCCGCCCCCGGTACGCTCCGGTGGCGGTCGACCCCGCCCGCCCGACCGTGATGCAGAAGGCGATCGCGCCCAGTCAGCTCGCGTACTACCTGGAGCGGGGATACGACCGGGTCTCCGGTTTCGTGCACCGGGCCGGCGAGTTGGCCCACCTGACCACGCCGGCCGAGCTGCACGACGCGCTGGGCCTGAGCTACCCGGGGTCACCGTTCGTACGGGACGCCGAGGAGATCTACGTGCTGCGCTGGCCGGCGCACCGGCCCAGCCTCTACCGGATCCCGTACGGCGGCCAGAACGAGCCGGCGATGCGGGCCATGGAGGGCTGGGTCATCGAGCGCCCGCCGTTCCGGGGCAACGGCTTCGCCCCGGGTGAGAGCAGCGACGTGGTGGCGGAGTTCAAGGTGGACAGCGCCCGCCTCCCGCACGGCGCGCAGCTCTGGCGCATCGGCGGGGACGGCACCGAGCGGGTGATCGCGGTGCTCGACACGGACGCGGTGGTCTGGCGACGGGTTCCGGAGGCGTGATGCGCGACGGCTACGTGGCCCGCTGGCGGGGCCGGGAGTACCAGGCGAGCCCGGACGGCGACGACATCCGGCTCTACCAGCCGGAGCCGGGTGAGGGCTTCGAGGAGGTCCGTCCGGGCCGGTACGTGCGGGTGCTGCCGGCGAGCGAGGTCGAGGATCTGGCGTACGTGCGGACCACCTGCACGTGGCAGGGGCAGCCGTTCATCGTGCTCGGGAAACACGACGCCTGGCTGCGGGTGGAGTACACCGGCGGTCGCTGGCCGGTGGCCGAGGCGATGCGGCTGGAGGTCTTCGACTTCGGCGTCTACCAGGGCTGGGCGCCGGCCGCCGAGGTCACCGACCTGCGCGAGCAGCGGGTCTGACCGATCAGGACTTGGCCCACCGCAGGATCTCGCCGAGCACCAGCTCGGGAGCTTCCAGGTGGGGGAAGTGCCCCACCCCGTCGAGCAGGCGCCACTCGTACGGCGCCACGACGTACCGGCCGGACCCCAGGGCGGTTCGTGGCAGGGCGGCGACGTCCCGTGCGCCGTGCAGTTGAAGGGTCGGGGTGACCAGCGGCTTCTGCATGAGGCGGACGAACCGGTAGCCGTGCAGCCGCAGCACCGAACGGAAGGCCCAGCGGTAGCCTTCCAGCGCGCAGAAGGCGGCCTGCGGGATGCGCATCGCCTCCCGGCACCGCTCGGCGTACGCCTCGAAGTCGCCGCTGGCGGCCCAGCGCGGCCCGGCCCAGCGGCGCAGGATCTCCCCGACGGCCGCCCCGCCGTCCTTGGTGAGCACGTGCTCGTAGC
>NZ_JBFAPG010000263.1:0-8799 GCF_040675595.1 Micromonospora sp. NPDC049580 | reverse complement strand
CTTCGGTACGCCGGCAGAGCCGCCACCGGCAGCAGCGGCTCCGGCCGCCGTTCGATGCGCAGGATCCCGGCGTCGACCGCCGGCACCGGCCGGAACGCGGTACGCGGCACCCGCCCCGCCAGCCGCCACCCGAACTCCGGCCAGGTCGAGACGGTGAGCCGGGTCCACCGGCCGTAGTCGCCACTGCGCCGGCGCGCGTACTCCAGCTGGGTGAGCAGGGTCGCGGACCGCAACCGGGGCGCGGCCAGGCACCACCGCACCACGGCGGAGGTCAGCGACCACGGGATGTTGCCGACCACCGCGAACGGTTCCGGTGGCGGCTCGGCGGCCAGGAAGTCCGCCTGCCGGTGCTCCACGTTGGACAGCTCCGCGCAGACGGCGGCCAACGCGCCGCGGACGGCCGGGTCCACCTCGTACGCCGTCAGCCGCCCACACCGGGCCGCGAGCGGACGGGTGAGCTGCCCCCGGCCCGCGCCGACCTCCAGCAGGAGCCCGGCCGGATCGGGGTCGGCGGCGCGGATGACCCGCTGGACGGCCGCACGGTCGACGAGAAAGTTCTGGCTGAGTACGCGACGGGACCGGTCGCGTTCGGTTGATCGAAACGGGCGAGGCGCCACGGGTCGTCGTCCTGTCTGTCGCCGCTCGGCGACGGGCTGGACAGGCAGCCGGAATTGCCGGACCTGTCCGAGTGGATCGGGACTCGGACGGCCCTGGACGATGCGCGGGTACGCGATGACGAGGCGACAGCCTCGTGCCGTGGCGAAGGATCAGCGGCGGCGGGGCGACAGCCCCAGCGCACCGCGAAGTGGACCGATCAGCGGCAGGTCACGTCCCAGCCCGTCAGGGCCGGACGCCGGACACGCGGACGGGACACCAGCAGGGCACCCAAGGCGGCCGACGTACCGACCCCCTCGATCAGGGCATGCGTGAACATGCCCACCACCCTACCGACCCCCACCCCACCCCCCCACCCATTTCCCCCCGCCCCCGCCCCGCCCGGCCCGGCCCCCCCGCCGGCTTGCCGCGGTGATCAAGAGGTTTGGGTCACGCGGCACGGCGTGTCGTGACGCAAACCTCTTGATCACGAGGGTGTGGGGTGGGTGGGGGCCGCGCTGGGTGGGGTGGGTGGGTTACTGGAGGGGGATGGTGCGGGATTCGGCGCGGGCGGTTTCGGCGGCGGCGAGGATCGCGACGACCTCGCGGCCGAAGCGGACGTCGCAGCGGTGGTCGCGGGTGCCGGTGCGCACCTGCTCGACGAGCTGGTCGATCGCGACACCGAACGCCGTGGCAGCGTCGTTCTCGCCGACCGGGACGGTCTCGATCCCGTTCTCGCCGTAGAACACGAACTCCCGGGCCATCGCCTCACGCGGGGCATCCAGGGACAGCGAGGCGCTGCTGGTGGCACCGCCCTCGTGGGTGAGCAGCAGGTGCACCATCCCGCTCGGCCCGTCCATCGCCGCCACCTGGGTCACCCGCCCCAGCACCGGCAGGAGGATGGAGAGCGCGTGCGGGGCGATGTCCCAGAGCGCGCCGTGCTCGCGACGCCACAGGGAGCCGCCGTACGGGCTGCCCTCCTGGAAGATCGACGCGAAGGCGGTGGTGCGGCCGTGCTGCCAGCCTCCGGCGGCGGCGGTCGCGGCGAGGAACGCGGTGACGTTGGGCTGGAACCGCTGGGTGAAGAACACGACCGAGGCGACCCCGGACGCCTCGGCGGCGGCGACCACCCGGTCGGCGTCCTCGACGGAGAGCGCCAGCGGCTTGTCCAGCAGCAGGTGACGGCCGGCGGTGGCGGCACGGACCGCGATGTCGGCCTGAATGTCCGGCGGCAGCGCGACAGCGATCGCTTCGCACTGTTCGATCAGCGCGTCGACCTCGGCGTAGGCCGGCACCCCGTACCGCTCGGCCAACGCGGACGCCCGCTCGGGGTTACGCCCCCACACGCCGACCAGTTCCGCGTCCGGGTGTGCGTGCAGCGCCTTACCGTGCGTCTCGATCGCCCAGTGACCGGTGCCGAACAAGCCGAACCGCAGCACGTGTACCTCCGCTGTTTCCCCCGCACCGTGACGACGCCACGGACGTGATCCACGCTAGTCGCCCCACCCGGCTCACCGGCGGCGGGTCGCCAACCACAGCAGCCCAACGCCCCTGTGACCAACGAACGACGCGCCCCAAGGCGGTCGGTCACGGGCCGCCGACCGCGGACGGCGCCCCATTCGTGGGGCAGCTCTACAGGGGCCGCGTGCACCTCGGTCGGCGACTCGCCGCGGGCGCGGCGGCCAGGCAGCGTGACCCGGGTACTACGACGGTTAGTAGGCTGTGCCGGTGACCGAGGCAACGACCAGGTTTGGCCGATGACGAGCGCGGCCGCCGACTCGCCGGTGGACGGGCTCCTCGCGACGGCGTCGATCGTGCTGTCGCTGCTCGTCGCCGTATGGGCGCTGGTCGCGGCGGTACGCCACCGGCCACCGGACCGGGTGCAGTTCACCGGTCTGGCCGTACTGGAGGTGGCGCTGCTCGCGTTGGGAGTGCTGGCCCTGGTCGCGGTCGGTGGCGGCGACCGGCCGGGCGAGCCCGGCGCGTTCTACGGCTACCTGGCCACGCTGGTCTGCCTGCCGCCGCTGGCCTGGGTGCTGGCCCGGATGGAGCCGACCCGCTGGGGGTCGGCGATCGTCTGCGCGGTCTGCCTGGTCGCGCCGGTCGTGGTGGTCCGGTTGCAGCAGACCTGGGAGGTCCTCGGTGGTTGAGACACGACCGGCCCGACGCGCCACGAACGCCGGTCCAGGCCGGTTGCTGATCGCGGTCTACCTGCTCTTCGCCATCGCGGCGACCAGCCGGGCGAGTCTGCAGATCGCCACCAAGTTCGACGAGGCGCCGGTGGCGTACCTGCTCTCCGCCCTGGCCGCGCTCATCTACATCGTGGCCGCGGTGGGTCTGGCCCGGGCCGGGCACACCGGCCGACGGGTGGCGCTGGCCTGCTGCTCGGTGGAGTTGGTCGGGGTCGTCGCCGTCGGCATCCTCAGCGTGGTCGACAAGGACCTGTTCCCCGACGAGACGGTGTGGTCGCAGTTCGGCAGCGGGTACGGCTACATCCCGCTGGTGCTGCCGGTGCTCGGCCTGTTCTGGCTCTGGCGCACCCGCCGCGACCCGGCCTGACCGGCCGGGCCGCGTGACGAGGGCGCGCGGGTCAGGCCCGGGGGCCGCCGGCGACGTAGATGACCTGTCCGGAGACGAAGCCGGCCCCCTCACTGGTCAGGAACGAGATGGTGTGCGCGACGTCCTCCGGGCGCCCCGGGCGGCGGACCGGGATCTCGGCGGCGGCGTGCTTCTGAAGGTCCTCGAAGTCGACCTTCATCCGGGCGGCGGTGGCCGCGGTCATGTCGGTGACGATGAAGCCCGGCGCGACCGCGTTGACTGTCACCCCGAACGGCCCCAGCTCGATGGCGAGCGTCTTGGTGAAGCCCTGTAGTCCCGCCTTGGCGGCGGCGTAGTTCGCCTGGCCCCGGTTGCCCAGGGCGGACGTGCTGGAGAGGTTGACGATCCGCCCCCACTTGCGGTCCACCATGTGCTTCTGGGTGGCCTGGCTGAACAGGAACGCACCGCGCAGGTGCACGCCCATGACCGTGTCCCAGTCGGCGTTGGTCATCTTGAACAGCAGGTTGTCGCGAAGCACACCGGCGTTGTTGACCAGCACGGTGGGCGCGCCCAGTTCGACGGCGACCCGCTCGACGGCGGCCTCGACCTGGTCCCGGTCGGACACGTCCGCGCCCACGCCGAGCGCACGGCCGCCCGCGCCGACGATGGCGTCAACCGTCTCCTTGGTGGCGGCCTCGTCGATGTCGACCACGGCGACGGCCATCCCGTCGGCGGCCAACCGCCGGGCGGTGGCCGCGCCGATACCGCGCGCGGCTCCGGTGACGATGGCGACGCGGGGCTCCTCCGACATGATTACCTCCCGGTAACGTGGGGTCGATCGGAGGAGCTTAACGTCAGAACCCCCGACCCCGGCATAGGCGAATCCACCGGTATCCGTGCCCGGAGACCTTCACCGCGCCGAGCTTGCCCAACTCGCCGTAGCCACGGTCGGCGAGCACGTCGATCGGCAGGTCGGCCTCCGGTTCGAGGCTGCTCAGGTCCACCTCGACGTCATCGGTGCCCAGGTTGTGCACGAAGACCATCGTCCCGGTCGGCCCGTCCGCCCGGTGCGCCAGCACCCCGGCCGGCATCGCCACGTCGATGTGGGTGGTCGAGCCGGAACCGATCTCCGGGGCCTCCCGCAGCGTACGGATCATGCGCTCGAACCAGGCGAGCAGCGACTTCGAGTCGCTGCGCTGGGCGGTGACGTTGACGTTCTGGTAGCCGAACTCACCCTTGTCGATGACCGGGCGGACCAGCTTCTCCGGGTCCGCGGTGGAGAAGCCGGCGTTCGGCTGGTACGACCACTGCATCGGGGTACGGATCGCCTCCCGACCGGGCAGCGACAGGTCCTCGCCCATCCCGATCTCCTCGCCGTAGCGCAGCACCGGCGTGCCGCGCATCGAGAACTGCAGGGCGTACGCCAGCTCGATGTGCCGTCGGTCGTTGCCGAGCATCGGGGCGAGCCGGCGGCGGATGCCCCGGTCGTAGATGCGCATGTTCTCGTCCGGGCCGAACTTGGCGTACACCTGGTTGCGCTGTTCGGTGGTCAACCGGGACAGGTCGATCTCGTCGTGGTTACGCAGGAAGGTGGCCCACTGCCCGCCGACCGGCAGCTTCGGGGTGTCGCGCAACGCCTCGATCAGCGACTCCGGGTCCTGCCGGGCCAGGGCGAGCATGAGTCGGCCGTTGAGCATGAAGTCGAAGAGCATGTGGATGCGGTTGCCGGAGCCGCTCGTGTCGCCGAAGAACGTCGGCAGTTGGTCGGGTTCGACGTTCGCCTCGGCCAGCAGGACGGCGTCGCCGCGCCGCCACTGCACGTGCTGGCGCATCTCGGTGAGGAACTCGAAGTCCTTCGGCGAGTTCGGGTTGCCCGGCTCGGTCAGCTCGATGATGAACGGCACGGCGTCCATCCGGAAACCGGAGACCCCGAGCTGGAGCCAGAACGACATGATCTTCTTGACCTCCGCGCGGACCTGCGGGTTGGCGAAGTTGAGGTCCGGCTGGAACTTGTAGAACCGGTGGTAGAACCACGCCTTGGCGGTCCGGTCGTAGCTCCAGGTCTCCTTCTGTTCGCCGGGGAAGACCATGCCCTGGTGCCGGTCGTCCGGCTCGGTGTCGGACCAGACGAACCAGTCGCGGTACGGCGAATCCGGCGACGAGCGGGCGGACTGGAACCACGGGTGCTCGTCGGAGGTGTGGTTGACCACCAGGTCGATGATCACGCGGATGCCCCGGTTCTCTGCCTGGTGCAGCAGCTCGGCGAAGTCACCGAGGGTGCCGAAGCGCGGGTCCACGTTGTAGAAGTCGGTGACGTCGTAGCCGTCGTCGCGGTTGGGCGACGGGTGGATCGGGTGCAGCCACAGGCAGGTCACGCCGAGCCGGGCCAGATAGTCCAGCCTTCCGATCAGCCCACGGATGTCACCGACCCCGTCGCCGTCCGAGTCGGCGTACGTGTCGATGTCGAGGCAGTAGACGACGGCTTCGGAATACCAACGGTCACCCATGCCGGAGGAACATCTCCGGTCGATCACCACGGCAAACCCGGTCGGCCAACCCGGTCGGCGGGGCCGGGCGCGGTTGGTTACCGTGCCGGTCATGGAGATCGACCTCGTACCGCCGAGCGAACCGCTGGACTGGGCCCGGGGCGCCTGGCTGCACCCGCCGGTCCGCGCCGAGGAGGGCCCGGCCGGCGAGCTGGTCGTCGAGGCCGGGGCGGAGACGGACTTCTGGCGGCGGACCAGCTACGGCTTCGTCCACGACAACGGGCCCGCCCTGCTGGCGCCGCTGGCGGTCGGCGCCGCCATGGAGGTGAGCTTCATCCTCGACTTCTCGGCGCAGTTCGACCAGGCCGGTGTGCTGGTCCGGGTCGACGAGGGGACGTGGGTCAAGGCGGGCGTCGAGGTCAGCGACGGCGAGTCCCAGCTCGGCGCGGTGGCGACCCGGGAGTTCTCCGACTGGTCGGTGTCCCCGGTCCCGGGGTGGACCGGCCAGGAGGTGACCGTACGGGTCAGCCGGGCCGGCGACGCGCTGACCGTACGGGCCCGGGTCGCGGATGCGGCCTGGCGACTGGTCCGCCTCGCTCCGTTGGACCCGGCGGCCGAAGCGATGGCCGGCCCGTTCTGCTGCGCGCCGACGCGCGCCGGCCTCACCGTGGTGTTCACCGGCTGGCGGCAGGGCCCGGCCGACACCGCGCTGCACCCGGAGGGCTGACCCGGCCGGCGTGGCAGGGCTCACGCGCAGGTGTGTGCCGCCGGTCGCTGGGTATGACCTTCCGATTCCCGGTAGCCGGATCGGAAGGACGACCAATGGCGTACGCCCAGACTGGTGACCCGTCCGAGTTCACCGGCCTGACCGGGTGGGTGGCCTCGGTGATCGAGGCGACGGGCCCGGTCGGCGTGGCGCTGCTGGTCGCGTTGGAGAGCATCGTCCCGCCGATCCCGAGCGAGATCGTGCTGGCCATGGCCGGTTTCCTGGCCCACGAGGGTCGGTTCAACGTCGTGCTCGTGGTGCTGGCCGCGACGGTCGGCTCGCTCGTCGGCGCGCTGGTGCTCTACTGGCTCGGCGCGGCACTGGGCGAGGAGCGGCTCAAGCGCTGGCTGGACCGCATCCCGCTGGTGGACCGCGACGACCTGGAGAAGGCCGACCGCTGGTTCGAGCGGCACGGTCGGTGGGCGGTGCTGATCGGCCGGGTGGTGCCTGTGGTCCGCAGCCTGGTCTCCGTCCCGGCCGGGGCCAACCGGATGCCACTTGGCGAGTTCGTCCTGCTCACCACGATCGGCAGCGGGGTGTGGAACGCGCTCATCGTCGGCGCCGGCTACGCGCTCGGCAGCCGCTGGCAGGACGTCGGGCGGTACAGCGACTGGTTCAATTACGCGATCATCGCGGTCTTCGCCGTCATGCTGGTCAGCTGGGTGATCCGTAAGGTCCGCCGGCGCCGGGAGCGCGACGACCGGCGGTCGGTGACCGCCGGTCGCTGATCCGCGTCGCGCTCAGTTGAACTGCGCGCTGATCGACGTGAACTCCCACGTGTTCTGCGCGATGCCGGAGCAGTTGGAGACGACTCCCCCGCCCGGGCACGGCCGGTCCCGGTTGACCGACCAGAATGTGAACCGGCTCAGCCCGCGCGCCTTCGCCCAGTCCCGGATCTGGGTCCAGGTGGCCGGCGAGGTCAGCTCCTGCTGGTCGGAGAGCCCGTTCATCCCGGAGATGCCCATGTGGGCGTACGCCGTCGCGTCGGACCAGCCGAAGGCCGTCTTCAGCGTGTTCTTCAGCCCCTCGGCCGCGTTGACAGTGCTCTGGTACATGTTGGCTCCGCCGCCGAAGTCGAACGGCATGATGGTGAAGGTGTCGATGTTGGCGCCCAGCGCGGCGGCCTGGTTGATCAGGCGGGTGCCGTAGTACGACGGGCCGGTGGTCGACGTGCCGAACGTGATGATCGTCTTCAGGCCCGGGTTGTTCTGTTTGACGATCTTCAGCGCGCCGAGGATCCGGTCCTGTACGACCTCGTTCTCGAACTCGTCGCTGTTCTCGATGTCGATGTCGATCGCCTTGAGCCCGAACGCGTTGATCACCTGCTGGTACGCGCCGGCCAGGGCGCTGGCCGAGGAGCAGTTCGGGCCGAGCTTGTTGCCGCTCCAGCCGCCGATGGACGGGATCACGTCGCCGCCGGCCGCCCGGATGGCCGCGATGGTGCTGGCGTGCGCGCCGCCGGTGAGCGGGCCGCCGCCGTCCCAGGCCGGGGTGCAGCCGCCACCGGAGAGCACGAACGCGATGGTGAACCACTTCACGCCGGTCGCCGACATGACGGTCGCCGGGGCGGGCGGGTCACCCCAGCCCGGGTAGAGGTAGGGCGCGACGGCCATCGAACCGCCGCCACCGGTGCAGCCGGTGGTGCTCGCGGCGACCGCCGCCGACCGCGCCGACTCCCCCGCCGAGTTGTACGCGGCGACCGTGTAGCTGTGCGCCGAGCAGGCGGCCAGGCCGGAGACGGTCGTCGAGGTGCCGGTGACGGTGGCGCGCACCGTCGAGCCCTCGTACACCCGGTAGCCGGTCACCGTGCCACCGACCGCGTTCCAGGCCAGCGAGACCGCCGAGGCGGTGGCGCCGGTGACCCGCAGGCCGCCGGGCGTGCCGGGGGCTCCCGGTGGGGTGGTGGGGCCGCCCGAGCAGGACGCGCCGTTGACCGTGCAGTTGGTGGGGTCACCGGTGCCGGCGACGATGAAGCCGAACGACGTGCTCGCGCCGGCGGCCAACGCGCCGTTCCAGGACTGGTTGCGGGCGGTCACGTGCTGACCCGAGCTGGTCACCAGGGCGTCCCAGGCCGACCCGACCGTGCTGCCGGCCGGCAGGTCGAACTGCACGTCCCAGGAGGTGATCGCCGTGGACGTGTTGTTGGTGACGGTGAACTTCGCCTCGTACCCGCTGCTCCAGCTGCTGGTGCGGGCGAAGGCGGCGGTGGCGGCCGACGCGGCCGGCGGTGCCACGACGGTGGCCGCCACCAGTGCGGCGGCCAGCGCGACGGCGAACGTCGCCACGCGGGGGGATCGGAGTTTCACGGTGGCCTCCAGGGACCGGTGTGGTGGGGGATGTCGCCCGTTGTCGAGCGGCGCTCGGTCGTGCGGGCGGGTGGTGCCGATGCCCTGCGCGGCCGGGTGGTGTGCGGGC
>NZ_JBFAPG010000262.1:0-8833 GCF_040675595.1 Micromonospora sp. NPDC049580 | reverse complement strand
GATCCGGACGATGATGAAGTGGGGCGAGGACATCCCCGCCGGCTTCGACCTGTCGACGCTGCCCAGGAGCCGCAGCGACGAGTCGAGGTCCAGTTCGCGCAGCAGGCCGGGGGCGTGTGCGGCGACCAGGTTCAGCCAGTGCTGGGGCGGCTCCCCGAGACGACGTGGCACCTCCGCCGGAGGCGCCGGGGGTACGCCGGTGTTCTCGACGAGTCCGGCGAGGCGCTGCACCGCGCCGGCCGCGGAGCGGAGCCGACCGGCCAGCCAGCTACGCGGGCGTCGGCGCGGCGGCACCGCCGGTCTCCAACTCCAGGCCCTCGTAGCGCAGCGTCAGCGAGGCGATGGCGATCTCGTGGCTGACCGTGTTGAGGTGCGCCCCGCGCCACCGGGTGGGCCAGGCGTCGATCAGGTTCCAGCGCAGCACCTCGGCGGTGCCCGCGGAGTCCAGCAGCACCACCGACACGTTGCGGCGGTTGAGGGTGCCCTGGGCGGTGGCGTTCACCCAGTCCCACAGCTCGCGGGACGCGGTGAGGCCGAAGTGCAGGGTCACCGGCTCGTACTCGGCCTGGCCGGGGACCATCCGCGTCGGTCCGGGGCCGTGCTCGCGGTACGGCTGCCCGGGGATGTTCACCTCCAGTCCGCTCATCTCGGTGAAGTGGCCGTTGGTGACGCCGTTGATGAGGAGCCGGAAGTTGTACGCCCGGTACGGGTCGACCGGGGCGCCCGGCTGCGGGGTGGCTGTGGTGGGCATGTGTCAGCCTCCGATCGTCTCGGTCTCGGTGCCGCCGGCCCACTGGCTCAACTTGAACACCACGAATTCGGCGGGCTTGACGACGGCGATGCCGATGTGGGCGATCACCATGCCGGCGTCGCGGACGTCCACCGGGTTGGTCTCCTCGTCGCACTTGACGAAGAACGCCTCCTCGGGGCTGCGCCCGAGCAGCGCGCCGTCGCGCCACACCCGGGTGAGGAACGCCCCGATGTCGCGCCGGATCGAGCGCCAGAGGGTGAAGTCGTTCGGCTCGAAGACCATCCAGCGGGTGCCGTTGGCGATGGCCTGCTCGATGGCGATGCTGAGCCGCCGTACGTTGAGGTAGCGCCACTCGCTGGCCTCGGCGGCGAGCGTACGGGCGCCCCAGACGCGGATGCCCTCGCCGGCGAAGTAGCGGATCACGTTGACGCCCTTGGGGTTGAGCACGTCGTGCTCCGGGCGGGTGACCAGGTAGCCGAGGTTGACCGCGCCGCGGACGGGTTCGTTGGCCGGCGCCTTGTGCACGCCCCGCAGGGCGTCGGTGCGGGCCCAGATGCCGGCGAGGTGCCCGCTCGGCGGGGTGAGTTCCAACTCCCCGCTGATCGGGTCGCGTACCTCGATCCACGGGTAGTAGAACGCGCCGAACTCGGACTGCCGGGGCCGGTACGCCGGTCCCTCGCCGCCGCCGGACCCACCGGGTCCCGCGCTGCCGGCAGCGCCCTCGGCGGGCTTGGGCGGCTTGCCGGACGACGGGGTGGCGACCCGGGTCAGCGCGGAGATGTCGTCGATGTCCGGGGCCGGGTCGCAGATCGCCACCATGGTGCGGGTGCGCTCGGCCATGCTGAGCAGCGCCTCGTGGGACACCACGTCGGAAAAGCCCGGAGCGGCGATGATGGAGATCTCGTCGATGGCCTCCAGCAGTTGCAGGCCACCGCGTCGCTGGCCGGTGCCGGTGATGGCGCCGCCCTCGCCGACGTTGACCACCCAGCATCGGGCGCCCCCGTTGTCCAGGAAACCGAACACGGCCCGGGCCAGTGGGGTGCTCTCGATCTGGTTCCCGTCGGCGAAGAGCCGCAGGAACTCGGTCCAGTTGTTGACCGGTACCGCCTTGCCCAGGTGGGCGCCGCGGTTCGGGGCGACGCCGACGAACGCGGCGATGCTGGTGCTCGCCGGTCCGATCGGTCGGGCGCCGCTGGGGACCTCCTCGACGTAGATGCCGGGGGAGACGTAGCTGGGCATCGGTCCTCCTGTGCGGGTGGGCGTCAGTGGGTCGGTGGTGCGCAGACGATGACGATGTCGTCCTCGCCGGCGTCGACGTCGGCGGTGAGCACGAGACCGCGCCCGCTGAGCCGCAGCCGTACCGGGCCGGGGTGTTCGGGGTCGTGCGGGACCCCGGCGATCAGGAACCGGCCGTCGGGGCCGGTGCGGGTCGCGGACGCGGTGCCGGGCAGTTCGACGCGCATGGCGGCGAGCGGTTGGTCCGCGGGGCCGACCACCCGGCCGGCGAGGGTGCGCATCGACAGCTGGCGCAGCCGCAGCGGTTGCAGGACCGGCGGCGCGGCCGGCGTCGGGTGCTCCACCTGCGTGGGCACGTCGATCAGCAGCGCCGGTCGGGGCGCGGCGTCGAACGCGCTCCACAGCGCGGCGTCGCCGGCCTCCAGCACCAGCGGGTAGCTGCCGTCGCTGGTCGCGGCGGTGAGCACCCGGTCCAGGACGGCCAGCCCGGCCGGCCCGGCCACGCAGAGCAGGTAGCGGACCGTGAACCGGTACGGCTCGCGGACCGCGCCGCTGGAGCGCGTCTGCTGGGCCGGGCGCAGCTCCAACGGCCACAGGGTCAGCCCGTCGGCGTCGACGCCCGCGTGGGGCGGGCCGATCGGGACGGGTTGCCCCGCCACGCCGGTCAGCCATGCGGCCAGCTCGGCGGTGGCCGTCTCGATCGGTCCGCGCCCGTCGGTGGTCATCGCGGCGGCGTCCCCTGGATCCGGTAGGCGATGGCCTCGTTCCACACGTGCGGGTAGACGCCGATCTCGAAGTAGCGGGTGAACCGGTTGATCGGCGCGTTGGTGTGGTCGTGGTAGAGCAGCCAGACCGGCGCGATGGTGAACAGCACGTAGTTCGCCAGCACCAGCGGGATGTAGAGCGGGCCGAGCAGACGCGCCTGGAAGATGTGCACGTCCTCGTGGCGCTGGATGCCGGAGCTGGAGCCGGCGCAGACGGTGCCGATGGTGGTGGCGTAGCGGGGTGAGACGCCCTCCACCACGCTGACCCGGCCGCTGCCCGCCGAGGTGGGCCGGTCCAGCGAGTGCCCGAAGATCAGGTGCACGGCCAGGTAGATGGCCCCGGCGATCGTGTTGAGCAGGCTCCACGTGTGGTCGACGACGAAGAGGAAGATGCCGCGGGCGTCCGGCGCGTACACCCCGGCGGAGGTGACCGCCCAGCCGAACGCCGCGCCGACCAGCAGGCCCACGACGGCGCCGATGAGCAGGCCGACCGGGCCGCCGGCCAGGAGGCCGAGGACGGCGCCGAGACCCACCTGGATCGCCGCGCTGAGAATTCCGAAGATCATGACGTCACTCCTCAGACCCACGAGCGGAAGACACGGGGCTCGCGACCGCTCGCGAGCTGGGTGGGCGTCGCCTGCCGGTTGCCGGGCGGGAACTGGTTGACGCCGAGCGCGGCGGAGAAGATCACCAGCGCGTTGAAGAACGCGATGACCCACTTCTCGCCGCCGGCGTCGTCGGCGAAGGCCGCGGTCAGGTAGGACAGCAGCAGCGCGATGGCGATGGCGATCCACTTGCGGAGCTTGTCGCCGCTCGGGCCGATGAGCCCGCCGATGACGTTGGTGGCCAGCAGGGTGGCGGCGCTCGCGCCGGCGATGGTCCCCAGGGCGGCCCAGGTGAAGAGATCGTTCACGGCGATCCCCCTTTTCTGCGATGGTGCGACCGGGATGTGGTGGTGGTGAGGGCCGGTGCTCCGCGGGGGGAGCACCGGCGCCGGTCGCCGTCGTCGCGGGCGGCCGGGGCCGGACGTGGCCGGCGGGGCCGGCCACCGGATGGATCAGCCGGGCCCGGGAGCGCCGGCGGGCGGGCCCGGCGAGGTCGGCCCAGTCGGCCCGGGTGCGGTCGGCCCGGGTGCGGTCGCGCCGGGTGCGGTCGGGCCGGGTGCGGCCGGCGCCGTCGGGCGACGGCGGCGCAGCAGGAGTACGCCCACCGCGGCGAGCACCAGCAGCAGGAGTACGCCGCCGCCGACCAGCAACCACGGGAAACCGCCGGAGTCGGAGGCGGCGGCCGCCGGTGACGCCGAGGGGCGGGGCGGGGCCTCGGCGACGGCCCGCAGTTCGATCGGCTTGTCCTGGTTGGAGTCGACCTTCCAGGTGACCGACCGGCCGTTGACGGTGCCATTGGTGTCGATCACCCGACCGGGAAACGTCACCGAGATCTCGAACGACATCAGCTTGAGGAAAGCCTGCTGTTGTTGAGGATTCTGCTGGGCAATCTTCCCGCCGTATTTCTTCGGGTCCAGCGGTAACGTGAATCGGTAGAAGTCGCCGTCTCGGACCAGTTTGACGCTTTCGCTGTCGAAGCTCGCCAGCGGTGCCCTGCGGTAACTGATCTGGGTGCCGAAGAGTTTGCCGTCCTCGTAGCTGGTCTCCTCGCCCGGCGGCAGCGCCGGAATGTTCTGCCGCAGCTCGGCGAAGGCCGCCGGGATGTTCTTGTTCCGGGCGCTCAGCAGGGACTTCTGGGCGGTCAGCAGCAACTGCCCGTCGACCGTGTCATCGGCGTTGACGGTGAGCCCGATGTTGAGTTGCATGCAGCCGCTCAACGCGGCGAGAAGAAGGAGGCACACCGCGACGCGGAGTGCCCTGCCGCGGTTGACTCTCCTGTTCATGCGCTCAGTGTGTGTGATCGCTTTCACCATGAGCAGTCAGCGATCGGTCACAAGGCAGTCGCCGATTGTACCGGCGCACTGTCGTATTCGACCGAGGTGGGAAGCGGCGCAAAAGAATAAACTGGAGTTTTGCGTCCCGGTGTGCCCGACCCCGGGCTGAGTCGATGATCGTGGCCGGCTGAGTGGCCGGCTGGGTGGCCGGCTGGGTGGCCGCTCTCTCAGCCCGCCGGTGGTCGCCAGTCGACCTGCCGGGTCATGCCGCGCAGGACGGCGCCGGCCGGGATCAGTCGCAGCGCGGCGGCGCGCACGGCGAGGGCGAGCGGGTTGTGCAGTTGTTGGCCGTACCGGCCGGCGCGCAGCGAGGCACGGGCGATGGCCTGGCTGCGGGGGCGACGCTGCTCGTCGTACGCCGCCAGGGCGGCCGGCAGCCCCTCTGCGCCGCCGGAGCAGGCCGCGCCGAGCACGACCGCGTCCTCGATCGCCTGCCCGGCGCCCTGCCCGAGGTTCGGCGTCATCGCGTGGGCCGCGTCGCCGAGCAGCGCCACCCGTCCCCGCACGTACGAGGGCAGCGCCGTGGCCAGGTGGTGGATGTCGTTGCGCAGGACCACCCCGGGTGGGGTCGCCGCCAGCAGCGCGGGAATGGGCTCGTGCCAGGCGCCGAAGTGGTCCCGTACGGCCGCCAGCTCGTCCGGGGCGTGGCCACCGGGCGGAGCGTTGAGTGCCGCGTACCAGTAGACCTGGCCCTCGCCGAGCGGCACCATGCCGAACTCGGCAGCCGGGCCCCAGGTGATCGCCGTCGGGATCGGGTCGGGGAACGCGACGGCGGCCCGCCAGGCCGTCGAGCCCGCGTACACCGGGGCCGGGATCTCCGGCCAGAGCTGGGTGCGCAGTCGGCTGTGCAGGCCGTCGGCGCCGACGACCAGGTCGGCGTCGAGGGTTCGTGGGCCGTCGGGCCCGTGGTGGCGCACCGTGGCGCGGTCGGGTTCGGACTCAACGTGCTCGACCTCGGCCCCGGTGTGCAGCGACGACGCGGGCAGCGCCTCGCGCAGGATGCGGTGCAGGGTGGCCCGGTGGATGCCGAGCGCGCTGGTGCCGAGCTGCCGGATCATCTCCGCCGCGTCCACCCGGGACAGCCACCGGCCCCGCCGGTCCCGGATCCCGCCGGGGGCCTCGGCGTGCGCGCTGGACCGCAGCGCCGGGCTCAGACCGAGGGAGTCCAGGGCGCGCAGCGAGTTGGCCATCAGGGTCAGCCCGGCGCCCACCTCGCGTAGTTCGGGGGCGCGTTCCAGCACGGTCACCCGCCACCCGTGCCGGTGCAGGGCGAGGGCCGCGCTCAGCCCGCCGATGCCGCCGCCGACCACGACCGCGTGTGGCTCGCCCATGTCGCCCACCCTTCTACATCTGTAGAAGGGTGATACTACCTGCGGACCTCGACCGAAAGGAGACCCGTGACGGCCCGCGCCAACCGGATCGCGCTGCTGACCGACGCCGCCATCGAGCTGATCGCCGCCGGCGGGATGCGGGCGCTGACCCACCGGGCCGTCGACGGTCGCGCCGGGCTGCCAGCCGGCACCACCTCCGCGTACCTGCGCACCCGACAGGCACTGATCGAGGCGGTGGTGGAACGCCTTGCCGAGCGGGAACGGACCGACCTGGCCGCGTACGACCTGCCGACCGGCCCGCCCTCCCCGACGCCGGGTGCCCGGCTCGACGGCGACGACCTCGACCGGCTCGCCGTCGGGGTGGCCGAGGTTCTCGACCGCTGGCTGAGCACCGGACGCAGCCGGACGCTGGCCCGCTACGCCTGTCTGCTGGAGGCGGTCCACCGCCCCGAACTGCGCGGCATCCTGCACCACGGCACCGGCATGCGGGCACAGGCACGGGACCTGCTGACCCGGGCCGGGGCCGCCGATCCCGACCGGCAGGGCGACCAGTTCGTCGCCTTCGTCGATGGGCTGCTCTTCGACCGTCTGGTCGGCGCCGGCGCGCTCACCGCCCCGCCCCCCGGCGGCCCGGCCAGCCGCGCCGATCTCGCGGGCGCCGTCCGTACGCTGCTGCGCGCCTTGACCAGCAGTTGAGCCTCGGGCCGGTGCGCCGACCCGCAGCGCGTACTGCGGGTCGACCACCGAGCCCGGCAGGACGGCGCGGCGACCGTCGCGCAGCCCGGTGAGCGGGTCGATCGCGCGATGGTGAACGATCGCGAGGGGCGCTCCGGGCCGCCGGAAGGGCGCGGGCGATCATGGACCCCCGGCGTGCGGTCGAGGTGAGCGGAGGTGGGCGATGGCGTGGTTCGGGGGCCTGCGGGTCGCCGCTCACCGGCTGCGGCAGGGCTGGCGGCCGGTGCTGGAGGCGACCGTCGCGGCGACCGTGGCCTGGCTGCTCGCCACCCGCCTGCTCGGGCATCCGCAGCCCTTCTTCGCGCCGGCTGCCGCGCTGATCGTGCTCGGCCAGGCCCGCGGGCAGCGGATCCGGCGGGCCGTCGAGGTCGTACTCGGGGTGGCCGCCGGAGTGCTCGTCGCAGACCTGGTCGTGCAGGCGCTCGGCCCGGGCACCACGTGGACGGTCGGCACCGTCATCCTGCTCACCGTCCTGCTCGCGGTCGCCTTCGGCGCCACCGGCGTGACCCTGGTCCAGGCCGCTGTCTCCGCGCTCTACCTGGTGGTGGTCGCGCCACCGGACGGGTCGCTGGTGCCGTTCCGCTTCGTCGACGCGCTGGTCGGCGGCGCGGTCGCGCTCGCGGTCAGCCTCCTCGTCGACGCCCGGCACCCGCTCGCCCCCCTCGTCGCCGAGGTGCGGCGGACCTTCGACGAGTTGGCCGGCCTGGTGGGCGGGATCGCCGACGCGCTGGACGGTCGCGACGAGTCGGCGGCGATGGCCGCGTTGACGCGGGCCCGGGGCATGGACGCCCGGGTCGACGGGCTGCGCGAGGGCGTGCTCGCCGCCGGTGAGGCGCTGCGGCTCAACGTGCGCCGGCGTCGGCACATCGGCCGGCTGCGGTCGGTGGACGAGTCGATCCGGCAGACCGACTACGTGGTCCGCAACGTCCGGGTGCTGGCCCGCGCCGGGGTGACGCTGAGTCGACTGCGGACCCCGACGCCACCGGAGCTGGGCGGGGCGCTGCGCTGCCTGGTCGAGGCGGTCCGGGAGGCCGGCGCGGCGCTCGCCGCCGACCTGGACGGGCGGGAGGAGGCCGCCGACCGGCACGCCGTCCGGGCGGACGAGGCGGCGCTGGCCGCCGTCCGCACGGCCGGGCAGCTCTTCGGGTCGACCCAGACCCTCCCACTCGCCATGATCATCGGTCAGATCCGGGCGACGGCCATCGACCTGCTGCGGGGCGTGCACCCCGACGACGACGCCGCCGTCCTGGCCCGCGTGGACGAGGCCCTCGGCCTGCCCGTCGTGTGACCCCTCACCGCGTCCCTGCGCTCGGGTCTTGCCCGGTGCCGGCGGTGAGCCATCCGGTGGCGCTCGCGCGGATCGGGGCGGGGACGTCGTGGCCGTCGGGGAACTCCTCGTAGGTGACGTCGTAGCCGAGGCCACGCAGGTGCGGCACGAAACGGCGGCTGCACACGTCGATCGGCAGGACGCGGTCGTCCACCCCGTGCGAGACGAAGATCCGCGGCCGGCCCCGGATGCGCGGCGGCGCGGCGAAGCCGGGGGAGAAGGCCAGCACCGCGTCCACCAGGTCGCCGTTGGCCAGGCCCAGCGAGAGGGCGTACGAGGCCCCGTCGGAGAAACCGCCAAGTGTCACACCGCTGACGGGGTAGCCGTCGAACGCGCTGGCCAGCAGCGCGTCGATGTGCTGCACGTCCACCCCGAAGCCGCCGGCGAGCAGGTCCCAGCTGGCCCCCGACGACTGCGGGGCGACCAGCAGCAGGTGATGCGCGTCCGCCACCGACAGCAGCAGGTCCAGGCCCTGCCGCGCGGAGCCGCCCGCCCCGTGCAGCAGCACCACCAGCCGGTACGCGGCGCCGTCGGCGGCCGGCTCCGGCACGTACGCCATCGCCGGCCGGCCGCCGTCGCCGCCGGGCAGCGGCACGAGGCCGGTGGGACCCGACACCACCGGCGGGTGCGGGCGGGTGGTCAACCGGCCGTGCCGGGGACCCTGCGCGGACGCTCCGGTCGGCGGCGCGGAGTCGGACACGGGCCACCACTCCTCGCGGTCGGCGAAAGGTGCGAGGCGGTTACCCGACC
>NZ_JBFAPG010000261.1:0-8833 GCF_040675595.1 Micromonospora sp. NPDC049580 | reverse complement strand
CCCGCCCGCTCTGGGCGGTCAGGCTTGATCCCGACGCGGGCGGGCTCCGGCGAAAACCCCCAACAGCGACTAAACAGAACGCGCCCAAGTCCAGGCGTACCCCTCGTCCTCGCAGGCGCGCGCCCCGTCGCACAGGTCGAGGGGCCGGAAGGTGTCCACCATGACGGCCAACTCGTCGAAGTAGTCCGCGCCGATGGAGCGTTCGGCGGCACCCGGCTGGGGGCCGTGGGTGAAGCCGGACGGGTGCAGTGAGATGGAGCCCTGCTCGATGCCGGAGCCGCGTCGGGCCTCGTAGTTCCCGCCGGTGTAGAAGAGCATCTCGTCGGAGTCGACGTTGTGGTGGTTGTACGGCACCGGGATCGAGTCCGGGTGGTAGTCGACCTTGCGGGGCACGAACGAGCAGATGACGAAGTTGGGGCCCTGGAAGGTCTGGTGCACGGGCGGGGGCTGGTGGATGCGGCCGGTGATCGGCTCGAAGTCGTGGATGGAGAACGCCCACGGGTAGAGGTGCCCGTCCCAGCCGACCACGTCGAACGGGTGGTTGGCGTACACGTAGCGGGTCCAGCCACGACGGTGGCGGACCAGCACCTCGACCTCCTCGCCGTCGACGAGCAGCGGGGCGTCCGGGCCGCGGACGTCGCGCTCGCAGTACGGCGAGTGCTCCAGGAACTGGCCGCGGACGGAGAGGTAGCGCTTGGGCGGGCCGATGTGCCCGGCCGCCTCGACGGTGAGCAGCCGCACGGGCTGGTCGCCGGTGGGCACCAGCCGGTGGATGGTCGAGGTGGGGATGATGACGTAGTCGCCGGCGACCGCGTCCAGCGCCCCGAATGGCGACTCGACCCGCAGGGTGCCCGCCTCGACGTAGAGGCAGTGGTCGCCGGTGGCGTCGCGGAACAGCGGGGAGGGCCGGTCGGCGAGCACGTACCCGATGCGGACGTCGTCGTTGGCGAGCAGGTACTGCCGGCCGAGGATCGGGTCGGCGCCGCCCGCGTCGAGCTTGTGGGTGCGCAGGTGGCGCGGCTTGAGCGGCAGGTTCGGCGCCCGGGTGAACGTCGGCGGGGTGAACTCGTCGGCGGCCAGGATCGCCGTGGGGGCGTGCCGGTGGTAGAGCAGGGACGAGTCGGAGGAGAAGCCCTCCTGACCCATCAGCTCCTCGGCGTAGAGGCTGCCGTCGGGCTGGCGGAACTGGGTGTGGCGCTTGCGCGGCACGTCGCCGACGCTGCGGTAGTACGGCATCTCGCCTCCCGATATATCCCGTTCACCGGCCGAAGGCGTCCGATAATCGGACGCTGTTGTCCGTTCCTTGTAGCGTCCCGTACATTCTTGTTCCGTGTCAACGCAGGTGCCCGCGCTCCTCGACGGCCTGGTGGACGACGCCGCCGTCTTCCCTCCGGGCAGCGCCGCGCTGCCCGACGCCCTGACCGCCCACCGCCGGCACCGCGCCGCCTGGTACGCCGACCTGGTGGGCCCGCTGCTCGTTCCCGCCTCGACCGTCGCGGCCGGCGAGCTGAACGGTCTCGTCGACCCGGCCGAGGGCCTGGTGATCGGGCTGATCGGTGACACCGGGATCGGTCCTCTGCCCTTCGCGCTGTCGTTCCTGGCACCCGACGGCGTGACCGCACGCCAGGTCGAGGTGGCCGTCGCCAAGCGGGGCGAGAACCCGCTGCCCGGCATCGCCGAGCTGCTGCGGCTGACCGAGGACCTGCCGGACGTCGAGGCCGTGTACGCCGAGCTTCCGTTGACCTTCGGGCTGATGGGCGCGCTGGACGCGATCGCCGCCTCCCGCGCCGACGGTGTCCCGATCGCCGCGAAGTTCCGCACCGGCGGGTTGGCCGCCGAGCTGTTCCCCACCCCGGCCGAGCTGGCCGCGGTGATCTGCGCGTGCCGGGACCGGGACCTGCCGTTCAAGCTCACCGCAGGGCTGCACCAGGCCGTGCGTCACCTCGACCCGGAGACCGGGTTCACCCACCACGGGTACGCCAACGTGCTGGCCGCGACGCTCGCCGCCGCCGACGGCGCGAGCGCGCGGGTGGTCGCCGAGCTGCTGACCGCGCTCGACCCGCGCCCGCTGCTCGAACGCGCCAACGAACGGCTGGACGCGCCGCGCCCACTGTGGGTCGGCTTCGGCTCGTGCAGCATCCTGGAACCACTTACCGATCTGATCCGGCTGGGGCTGGTGAACGGGGGGCACGACGCATGACCTGGGTGACCGGCGTTGACGGTTCACCGTACGGGGTGACGAACCTGCCGTACGGGGTGTTCTCCTCGGGTGGGGGCCGGCCACGGATCGGCGTACGGATCGGGTCGTGGGTGTTCGACCTGGCCGGTGCCGAGACCGCCGAGCTGGTGCTGGCAGCTGGCGCGCTGTGCCGGCCGACCCTCAACGACTTCCTGGCGCTGGGCCGTCCGCAGTGGACGGCGGTGCGTCAGCGGATCGTCGAGCTGCTGACCGACCCGACGCACCGGCCGGCGGTCGAACCGCTGCTGGTGCCCCTGGCCGACGTGGAGCTGCTGCTTCCGTTCGAGGTGGCCGACTACGTCGACTTCTACTCCTCGGAGCACCACGCCTCGAACGTCGGGCAGATCTTCCGCCCCGGTCAGCCGCCGCTGCTGCCCAACTGGAAGCACCTGCCGATCGGCTACCACGGACGGGCCGGCACCGTCGTCGTCTCCGGCACGCCGGTGACCCGGCCCACCGGCCAGCGGGCGTCCGCCGAGGGTCCGGTCACCGGCCCGTCGGTACGCCTCGACATCGAGGCCGAGGTCGGCTTCGTGGTCGGTGTGCCCAGCCCGCTGGGCGCCCGGGTGTCCGTCGACGACTTCGCCGACCACGTCTTCGGGGTGGTGCTGGTCAACGACTGGTCGGCCCGCGACATCCAGGCGTGGGAGTACCAGCCGCTCGGTCCGTTCCTCGGCAAGTCCTTCGCCACCTCGGTCTCGGCCTGGGTGACGCCGTTGGACGCGCTGGCCGACGCCTTCGTGCCGGCTCCGGAGCAGGACCCGCCGGTCGTCGACTACCTGCGCGACGTGCCGCACCTGGGGCTCGACCTGCGGCTGGCGGTCGAGTGGAACGGCGAACGGGTCAGCGAACCGCCGTTCGCCAGCATGTACTGGACCCCGGCCCAGCAGTTGGCGCACCTCACCGTCAACGGCGCGTCCCTGCGGACCGGCGACCTGTACGCCTCGGGCACCGTCTCCGGCCCGGACCGTTCCCAGGTCGGCTCCTTCCTGGAGCTGACGTGGGGCGGGGCCGAGCCCGCGAAGGTCGGCACCGAGAGTCGTACCTTCCTCGCCGACGGCGACACCGTCACCATCACCGCCACCGCGCCCGGCCCGGACGGCACCACCATCGCCCTCGGTGAGGTCACCGGAACGGTCCGCCCGGCCCGCTGAGCCGGCCCGCTGAGCCGGCCCGTCCCGCGGGCCCGCGCCCGGCGCGCCTGCCACCTGGCTCGCCCTCGGCTTCCTTTGCTCTGCTTCACTCCACGCAACACCTGGGGCCGCTCGCTGTTGCGTCCGTTGAAGCAGAGCAAAGGGTCCGCTGGTTCACCTCGGCCCGCTTCGGAGCCGTCTGAGCGCCTGCCCGTCGGGCCATCATCGATGAGACTCGTGATCGCACCGTCTGTGCGATCACCAACCCTGGTTACCCCGTTGGTCACGCGGATCATGTCGCCCCGCCACCCGTACGGCCGGATCTCGCCCGGCCGCGGGTGGTGGGGCATCCCGACGCACACGGAGGTAACGACGATGCACGATCTCACCGGAGCGCTCTGGCGCACCAGCAGCCGCTCCAACGACCAAGGGCTCTGCGTGGAGGTGGCGGACAACCTGGTCGACGTCCTCGGTCTGGTCGCTCTCCGCGACTCCAAGGACCAGGCCGGCCCCACGCTGGCCATCAGCCCGCCGGGGTGGACAGCGTTCATCGGCGCGATCAGGGGTGGTCGCTTCGACCGCTGACCGGTACGCCGGGCGCCGGTCGACGATCGGTGCCAGGCGACCGCCGAAACGGACAGCGGGGCCTCCGGTTGGTGAAAATTCCGTCCGGGGGCCTCGTCCGGCGCTCACCGCGCGTACCGTCGACGACACGGGAGGGCGGCATGTCGACGGTGGCGGTTACCGGTTTCATCGAGGCGCACGCTGTCGATGTCTGGCGTCTGCTGACCGACCTGCCCGGCCGGGCCACCCGGCTGACCGCGGCCGGCCCGGTCGAGGTGCTGACCCCGGGCCCGTTCGGGCCGGGCACCGCCTGGCGTGAGGCACGCGCCCAGCCGGGCGGCGGCACACTCACCGAGGAGTTCCTGGTGGTGGAGGCGTTCGCGCCGCAGCGGCTGGTGCTCTGTTCCTCCGGTGCCGGCGCGGACTACCGGATCACCTGGAGCCTGCGGCCGGTCCGGCGTCGCCGCCGCGCCCGCACGGCGATAACGGTCACCCAGGAAGCGGTGCCCACCGATCCGTACGGCCGGGTGGTGGCCCTGCTGCTCGGTGGCCTCGCCGCTCGGGCGGTCGAGGTGGCGCTCCGGCGTGATCTCGCCGACCTGGCCGTCGCGGCCGGCACCCTCGGCTCGGTCGAGGCGGCCTGACCCGCTCACCCGCGCACCGCGGCCCGTCCAACCTGGCCGGGGTCCGGTCGGTTGCGCTGGGTAGGGTGCCGGGCGGAGGTGCGGCATGGGGTTCCCGAGGGGCCGGCGACGGCTCGTGCTGGCGGTGGCGGTGGTGCTGCTCGCCGTGGCAGCCGTCGCGGTCGTCGTCCACCGGGTGCTCGCGCCGGCCGAGGTGAGCACACCGGCGCGCGGCGCATATCCGGCCGCGCCCCGACCGCCCGCCGGTGTGGTCGGTCGGCTGCCGGTCGCCCCGTTGATCGTGGACGGAAGACTGCGGGTGTACGCCGCCCACCGCCAGGTCTACGCCGACCGACCGGTCGACGGGCGGCACCGGACCACGCCCTACTGGTCGTACCGGCGCTGGCCGGCGGAGCTGACCGGGGTGGTGGCGAGCGGCAGCACCGTGATCAGTCGCTGGTCCGACGGCCGGCTCGTCGCGCTCGACGCGTCCACCGGGCGGGTGCGGTGGCGGGCCGACGGCCCGGTGCCCGCCGCGAGCGCGGCGGTGATCCGGCGGACCGGGGCCGCCACGGTCTGGGACGCGCGCGGGCTCCTCCTCACCGACCTCGCGGACGGCCGGACGGTGCTGACGGTCACCGGGGACACGCAGGCCCGCGGGGTGGAGGTGGCCGGCGGCCGGGAACTGTGGCGAGCCGATCTGCCCGGCGCCTGCCGCAGCGACCTCGGCACCACGACGACCGGGCAGTTGATCGGCCTGGACACCTGCGCCGGGCCGGCCACGATCGAGTTCCGGGATGCCGCGACGGGCGTGGTGGGTGAGCGTTGGCGACCGCCGGGCGGCCCGGATCGGCTGGTGGTCACCCCGCTCGGTTGTCGTACCGGCCGGTCGGGCTGCCTGGGCCTGCGGACGGCCGGCCCCGGGGACGCCGGTGGCCGCGGCTGGCTGCTGGGCGACGGCGGGCCGCTGGCCGCGCCCGCGCTGGACCCGGCCGGGGCCACACTGGCCGGTGACCAGGCCGTCGCCGTCGTCGACGGGGCGGCGGTGGGCCGATCGGCGCGAACGGGCGCCGAGCTGTGGCGTTTCGCCGGCCTGGGACCGGCGCGGGTGCTCGCGGTGCAGCCCGGCCGGGCGCATCTGCTGACCGAGGCCAACGAGCTGGTGACACTCGACCCGGTGACCGGTGTGCTGCTCTCCCGCTACACGCTCAACGTGGGCTCGGACGGCACGGGCTGGGCGCCCGGGGCGGTCTGGGCCGAGGACGGCTACGTCGCGGTGGAACGGCTGCGCGAGCCGGTCGACCCGAACGGCGACGACCAGCGCTACTACCTGACCTCCGAAGCGGTGATCCTGGCCGCCACCTGATCGGGGCACCGACTGACCAACCTTGTGTCACTGGTTGGTCATACTCCGTCCGCTCAGGTAAGCGCCGCCTCCGCGGCGGCCAGGAACGCGTCGTTCTCGGCCGGAGTGCCGATGGTGACCCGGACGCCGTCCCCGGCGAACGGTCGGACGATCACCCCGCGCGCCTCGCACGCCTTGCCGAAGGCCACGGCCCGGTCGCCCAGCGGCAGCCAGACGAAGTTGGCCTGGCTGGTCGGCACGTCGGGCACGAACTTGCGCAGCGCCTCGGTGACCCGGTCCCGCTCGGCGACGACCAGCGCGCAGCGTCGCTCCATCTCGCCGGCCTGGGTCAGCGCCGCGAGCGCGCCCGCCTGGGCGGCCGTGCTCGTGGAGAACGGCGTGACCACCTTGCGGATGGCCGCCGCCACCACCGGCTGGGCGACCAGCCAGCCGATCCGCAGCCCGGCCAGACCCCACGCCTTGGACAGGGTGCGCAGCACCGCGACGTTCGGCCGGTCCAGGTAGTCGAGACCGTCCGGCACCTCGGCGTCGGTGACGAACTCCCGGTACGCCTCGTCGATGACCACCAGCACGTCGTCCGGCACCGCGTCGAGGAACCGGTCCAGCTCGGCCCGGCGTACCGCAGTGCCGGTGGGGTTGTTCGGGTTGCAGACCAGGATCATCCGGGTCCGGTCGGTCACCGCCGCCGCCATGGCCGCCAGGTCGTGCCCGTGCCCGGCGTCGTTGGGCACCCGCACGCTGGTCGCGCCGCTGGTCGCCGCGATGATCGGGTACGCCTCGAACGACCGCCACGAGTAGAGCACCTCGTCACCCGGCAGGCAGGTGGCCCGGACGAGGTGCTCGGCGAGCGCCACCGACCCGCAGCCGGTGGCGATCCGGTCCGCGTCCACGCCGTAGCGCTGTGCCAACGCGTCGCGCAGCGCGACCACGCCCATGTCCGGGTAGCGGTGTGAGGCCATGACCGCCTCGGTGACCGCCTCGACCACACCCGGCAGCGGCCCGTACGGCACCTCGTTGCTGGCCAGCTTGATGGCCTCCGGCAGACCCAGCTCGCGCGCCAGGTCGGCAGGGCTGCGCCCCGGCACGTAGTTCGGCAGCGCGTCCAGGTCGGCGCGGGTCAGTCGCAGCGCGGGCTCGTGACGTCCGGAGTCGGTCATGGGGTGTCTCCCGAGGGCTGGGGGTGGTCGTCTGGGGCGGGGGAAGTGGCGGTGGCGGGGACCTCGACGACCACCGTCTGCGCGCGCTTGTCGTGCAGCGCCCGGCGCAGCGGGTGGTCGAAGAGCGGGGACAGGGAGTCGACCAGTTGCAGCAGCAGGCCGAGCCCGGCGCAGTACCAGAGCAGGGTGGGCAGGCCCAGTGTCGTCCACCGGGTCAGCGCCCGGCCGAAGCCCAACGGCTGGTCGGCGGCGATCGGGACCGCCTTGATCCGCATCACCCGTTTGCCGATGGTCTGCCCGTTGGCCGCCATGGCGGGCACCTCGTACGCCAGCCACAGCGCGGTGGCGATCACCACGATCACCACCTGGAGGAGCCCGGTCTGCTCGCTGATGGGTGGCATCCCCTCGGTGGAGGTGTTCCCCTCCATGCCGCGCCGGAACGCCTCCCGCCAGTATGGCATCAGCTCGTCCAGCCACCGCCAGACGAACCAGCCGTTGACCAGCACATTCAGTGCGAACACGAGACCGAAGTCGATCAGCCGGGCGACGAGCCGGCGGCCGTAACCGGCCAACCTGAGCCCGTGCGGCCGAGGCTCGGGCGGTCGGCCGAGCCAGCCGGGGGGACCGCCGGGCGGGGCCCACCCGGGCGGCACGCCCTGCGGCGTCCAGCCGGGAGGACCGCCATGCGGCGTCCAGCCGGGCGGCGTGCCCGGTGGCGCCCAGCCGGGCGGGCCGGCCTGCGGGCCCCACCCCGGGGCGGCCTGCGGACCGTGCCCGGGTTGCGGGGCCGGCCCGGAGTGCGGAGGCCAGCCCGGCGCGGTCACCGGGTGGGCAGCGGCAGGTGCGGCCGGGGTGACCGGTGCGGGCGGCGGCTCGGCCGGCGGCGGTCCGTCCGGCGGGGTGGCGTCGACGGGAATGGGCGCGCCGAGCCAACCCTCGCCGTCCCAGTACCGCCGGGTCTCGGTGTCGGCGGGGTCGACATACCAGCCGGGTTGCACGCTCACGCCGACGCTCCGCTTCGCTGCGCGTCGGCGTGCGGCGCCACGCTGCTGGGCCTGCTGGTTTGCTCGCTCACGAGGCCACCTTAACGACGATCGTTTCGGCGGCCTTGTCGTGGAGGCACTGCTGCCAGGGCTTGTCCCAGAGCTGCCAGAACCCGTCGAGGTAACTGCCCCCGGGCACCAGGCCGGCGAGTTGCTGCACCAGGTACCGCTTGGCGGCGGTCCAGCGGTCGAGGGTGCGGGTCGGATCGAGCGGCACGACCCGCAACTTCATGATCTTCTTGCCGAGGGTCTGGCCGGTCCGGAACATCATCTCGACGTAGTACACGTACGAGAGCACGAGCGAAGCGGCGATGATCGCGAGGTCCAGCCACAGCAGGGGCAGCACGAGGTCGTGGTAGAAATCCGGCTCCGCCATGGTGCCGTCCGACGCGACCTGGAAGAGGTCCGGCGCGATGACGACGAAGAAGTAGATCATCGCGGGCACGGTGAACACCAGGCCGACCACCATGAAGACCGCGCAGTCGATCAGGCCGGCCAGCAGCCGGTCGCTGAAACTGGCGAGCGGCTGCCCACCCGGGCTCAGCGTCGGCGGCGGGGCCATCGGCCGGGGAGGGCCGGGATACCACGGCGGTGGGCCGTAGCCGAGCGGCGCGTACTGCGGCGGCACGGCGTACCCGGGTGGGGCGTGGTGCGGTGGCACGGCGTACCCCTGGGGGATCTGTCCGGGCGGCGGCGTCGCGCCGCCGC
>NZ_JBFAPG010000260.1:0-8847 GCF_040675595.1 Micromonospora sp. NPDC049580 | reverse complement strand
CCCTGAGTCACGACTGTGACTCAGGGGCACGTCGCCTCGGATGACTCAGCGGTGGGGCTCAGCCGAACATCTCGTCGAGGAAGCCCTTGCGCTTCTTGTGCCGGTAGTGGCCGTGGTAGCCCTGGTGCTGCTGACCGTAGGCAGGCGCCGGCGGATAGCCGTGGACGGGCGGCGGGGGCGGCGGCGGGGGGACCGCGCCGTAGCCGGGCTGGTGCTGCGCCGGGGCGGGCGGCGGCGGGTAGCCGCCCGGCTGCTGGACGGGCTGCGGCGGCGGGCCGCCGGCCTGCTGGCGGCTCCAGTTGGCCTCTGCCTCGAACAGCTTCTCCAACTCGCCGCGGTCGAGGAAGATGCCCCGGCACTCCCCGCACTGGTCGATGACGACACCGCTGCGCTCGTATTGACGCATCTCGCCGTGACACTTGGGACAGGTGAGGCTATTCATCACCCGACGGTACCTGGTCGAGCTAAGCGGTTGCTGTGAGCGCGTCGGTGACCTCGTCGTCGGAGACCTCGTGGAAGTCGTCGTAGTAGACGCTCACCGCGCCGAAATCCGACGGGCGCTGCGCGCAGACGACCTGGTCGGCCTCGGCCGCCAGGAGTTCGTACGCCTCCTGCGCGCCGACCGGCACGGCCACCACCACCCGGCGCGCGCCGAGTCGGCGGACGACCTCGACGGCGGCGCGGGCGGTGGCGCCGGTGGCCAGACCGTCGTCGACGATCACGGCGACGCGCCCGGTGAGGTCCAGCGGTGGGCGACCACCCCGGTAGAGCCGCTCGCGGCGCTCCAACTCGACCTGTTCGCGCTGGCTGACCTCGGCGATGTCGTCGCTGCTGAGGCGGCTGGCGATCGCGTCGTTGAGCACCTGCACCCCGCCCGGGCCGAGCGCGCCGAAGGCGACCTCCCGGGCCCAGGGCATACCGAGCTTGCGGACGACCAGCACGTCGAGGGGGGCGCCGAGCCGTTCGGCGACGACCCGGGCCACCGGTACGCCGCCGCGGACGAGGCCGAGGACGACCGTGTCCGGTTCGCCGACGAGGGCGGTGAGCCGCTCGGCGAGCACCCGGCCCGCCTCGGCGCGGTCGCGGTACGTGGTCATGCCTTCAGGTGTACGCCGTGCGGCGGCGTTTCGCCCGCCGGTTAGACCGATGTGGTCCGACCGGGCAGGCGGTCGGGCGTCGGGGTGGTCGGTGCGGCGTCCGGGCTGTGCAGGGCGGGTGCCCAGGCGAGCAGGGCCAGCGGGTACAGCAGGTACCCGAATCGGGTGGAGGGCATCAGCGCGATCGCGGCGAGGAGTCCGTACCCGCAGATCAGCGCGGTGGCGGCGGCCGTGCCCGGCGGGCGGCGCGCGAGTCGGACGGCGATGGCCACGCCGGCCGCGACCAGCAGGGCGGCGGCGATCAGCCGGCCACCGGGCAGCGTGGCGGCGATCAGCTGACCGGGGAACGGCGACTGCGCCGGGCTGGTGATCAGGCCGTGCCCGAGCGGGAAGCGCAGCACGTTCTCGGTCAGCGCGTCGCGGTCGACCAGCAGGGCCGGGAGCAGGGCGGCGACGGGTAACCCGATCGCGCCGGCCGCGACCCGGGCGCCGGCTCGCCGGGTCAGACCCCAGACGATCAGGACCAGGGCGATCGGCCAGGCGAACAGCTTCAGCGCGCCCGCCAACCCGACCGCGAGGCCGGCCCGGCCGGGCCGACCGGCGGCGGCGAGTGCGAGGGCCAGCAGGCAGAGCGCGAGTACGGGCATGTCGTCACCGCCGGTGGCGAGGGTGAGCGCGCAGATCGGCAGGACGGTGGCGGCCTGCACGCCCCGCAGTAGCGCGGCATCGGACCGGTGCGCCCCGACGAGAGGGCCGCCGACGGTGCCGCGCGCGGCGCGCAGGGTGGCCACGGCCAGGGCGAGCGCCAGCGCGGTGCCCACCGCGAACCACACCCGGGCATCGGTCCACCAGGTGTCGGCGAGTGCCCGGGGCAGGCCGAACAACGCCATGCCCGGTTGGTACGGCGTGTATCCAAGCAGTTGTTCACCGGCCGGCAGGGCGGCGATGGCGTCTCGGCCGAGGTACGGCGTGCCGTGCTCCAGCAGGCGGATGCCGGCCTGCTCGACGACCAGCACCTCCTCCTGCGCGCGGTCGGTGCGTCCGGTGGCCCGCTCGGCGCTCTGCCAGAGCACGGGTAGCAGCGCGGTGCTCGCCCACGCGAAACCGGTCACCGCCCAGCGGGCCGGAAGGCCGGCCGGTCGGGTCGCCGGGTTGCGCCGACGCAGGAGGAGTTGAACGATCACCGCCAGCGTCGTGACCAGGTAGCCGACGGCGGCGACCGCACCCCAGGCGCGGTGCGGCAGCAGGGTCGACGTGACCGCGGTGATCGCCGCGAAGACGGCCGACACGGCGTAGAGGCCCAGGTCGAGGGCGAGCCCGCCGGCGGCGGTGTCGAGCGTCCGCCAGCGGTGGCGGCGGGCGGTCGGGGCGTGGGCGATCACGGGCGCCAGTCTGGCAGACCTCGCTGCTCACGCGATTGTCCGCAGGGCTCCGGCCGGCCTCGGTCACACCGGCGGCGGCGCCTCTGCTCGCCGTGCTGTGCTCGTGCGCCGCTCAGGCGGGGAGGTGGGGAAGGCGGTCGGGGCGGGAACGCCCGGCCTGACGGCGGGTCTGGCTCAGCCGGATCACCGCGCCGGTGTCGTGCAGCGGTGGCGCCAGAGTGCCGGGTTGGCCACCCGACCCTCGCTGCAACGCGGCGAGCAGGGTGCCGGCGGGCATCGGCCGGGCGAACAGGTGGCCCTGACCGGCCACGCAGCCCAACTCCCAGAGGGCGCGTCGCTGCGGCTCGCTCTCCACGCCCTCGGCGACCACCGCCAGGTCGAGGCTGCGGCCCAGGTCGAGGGTGGAGCGGATGACGGCCGCGGCCTCGGCAGAGCTCTCCATGGTCGTCACGAAGCTGCGGTCGATCTTCAGCTCGTGCACCGGGATCCGGGACAGCAGGGAGAGCGAGGAGTAGCCGGTGCCGAAGTCGTCCAGCGCCAACCGCACGCCCTCGTCGCGTAGCCGGCTGAGCACCCGGTCGACCACGTCGAGCTGGCTGAGGGTCAACGTCTCGGTCAGCTCCAGCACCAGCCGGTCGGGCGGAAGGTCGTGGGCACGCAGCCGGGCCAGCACCGAGCCCGGGAAGCGTGCGTCGAGCAGGCTGCGCGGCGACACGTTGACCGCGACCGGTACGTCGAAGCCGGCGTCGCGCCAGTTGGCCGCGGCGATCAGGGCCTGGTCGAGGATCGCCTCGGCGAAGGCCGGCAGCATTCCCGAACGCTCCACCGCCTCCAGGAAACGCAGCGGATCGATCAGCCCGTGCGTGGGGTGGTGCCAGCGGGCCAGGGCCTCCGCGCTGGTCACCTCGCCGGTGCCCAGGTCGACGATCGGCTGGAAGTTGACGATGAACTCGTGGTCGGCCACGGCACGGGGCAGGTCGCCGCCGAGGGTGAGGCGGCTCAGGTCGGCGGTGTCCCGGGTCGGGGCGTACGTGGAGATCCGCTGCCCGGCCCGTTTCGCCTGGTACATCGCGACGTCCGCGCGGCGCAGCAGCTCGGCCATGCCGCCGCTGGCCGGGGCGACGGAGATCCCGCCGCTGGCCTCGACGCTGATCCGCATGCCGTCCAGCTCGAACGGCTCGTGCAGGGCGGCGAGCAGCGTCTCGGCCCGGTGCGCGGCCACCGCGGGGGCCGGCAGCCCGCGCAGGAGTACGGCGAACTCGTCACCGCCGAGGCGGGCCACCAGATCGCTGGACTGGGCGGCCCCGCGCAGCCGATCGGCGACCTGGACCAGCACCTGGTCACCGGCGGCGTGGCCGAGGGTGTCGTTGACCTCCTTGAAGTGGTTGAGGTCGATCAACACCAGTGCGGTCACCCCGTCGGCGTGCCGGGCACTGAGATGCTCGGTGCCCCGGTCGAGGAGGTGCCGCCGGTTTGCGAGGTCGGTGAGCGCGTCGTGGGTGGCGGCGTACGCGTGCTCGTCGGCGACGCGGGCCAGCTCGGCGTACGCCTGGGCGTTGCGGACCGCCGTGCAGAGCGCCGAGGCGAAGGTGCGCAGGGTGTACTGCTCCCGCTCGGAGAGCTGGACCGGCCCACGGAAGCGCAGGCGCAGGACGCCGACGTCGACGGAGCGGTCGTGGCCTTCCAGCGGGGTGGGCACGACGGTGCCGTCCACGTCGGTGGGCGTGCCGGTCGGTCCGTCGAAGGTGATGCCGCCGGTGCCGCCTCGAACGGTGCGGCCACCGTCGCGCAGCTCGATCTCGACCTCGTCGGCGGAGAACAACTCGGCGGCCTGGGTGACGGCGGTGGTGAGCACGTTGTCCAGGTCGACCACGTTGAGCGCGTCGGTGGTGCGGGCGAGCCGCTGCCACGCCTGCTGCTCGGTGCGACCTCGGATGCGCGCGGAGTAGGCCAGGTGCAGGCTCAACATCAGTGGGGGGACGGCAAGCAGCAGTCGGGGGTCCTCGCGGAGGATGAGTAGCGTGCAGACAGCCACGATGAATCGCACGCCGAAGCCGGCGATCCGCAGGTCAAGGTTGTTCAAGAACTGACGGGAGACCGGTGTCCCGGTGGCCAGCGCGATCACCGGGATGGCCAGCAGGTCGTCGAGGAGTGCCGCCACCAGGTAGATCGCCCCGAGCAAGGTGGCCAGCTCGACCACGCCGGCCGGCGGCCACTGCCAGGGGATGGCCAAAGTGGTGATGCCTGCTCCACCAGCCACCAAAATGTTCTTGCTGACTCCGAAGGCCGCCTTGATCATCGGCAGCTTCATGATGGCTGATGCGATACCGACGCCAGCCCCGGTCGCCAGTACCACCCAGGCGGGTGGTGCCACGGCAAGCCCTATCACGATCGCCGTCTCGACCCAGGTGATGCCGTGTGTGGTCGAGCGAATTCGGATAGGTGCCATGACGATCGTGCCAAGCGCAGTCATGAAGGTCAGCGCTACGAATGTCGCACCGTCGCCTACCGAGACGGGGCGACGGGTCAACACGTTGGCCCCA
The DNA here is from genome assembly GCF_040675595.1 of Micromonospora sp. NPDC049580. Lineage (NCBI taxonomy): Bacteria > Bacillati > Actinomycetota > Actinomycetes > Micromonosporales > Micromonosporaceae > Micromonospora > Micromonospora sp. NPDC049580. The sequence continues at coordinate 3,825 of NZ_JBFAPG010000260.1, read as the reverse complement.
GCGATGACTGTGGGAACGATTGCCATGACCACGATGAGACCGACGAGCAGCAGAAGCGACCGATCTGCCCGGGGACTCTGCGGTGACACCTGGCTCATGAAGCTCCTGTCGTCGCCCACAGTTACCTGTTGACGACAGGAGCTTACCGCTCAGTGCTACTTCGATGTCAGAACCAGTCGCTGCCGCGCATTGCATGCTCCCTCCACTCGTCCGGCCGTTTCCGTATTCCGGATCCGTTCTCGTGATGGGAGCCTAAGAGGAGTTAGGCAGTTTTAGTAGCGATAAATGTCGGTATACGCAACATTAGCCAAGCCAGCGGCCTTTGTGACGGTCTGTCCATGCCACCTGAGCGGAGCGCGGTCGTGCTGCACTGGCGATCCGCAGCTTGCGCGCTGCTGAGAGGCTATCGGCGTTGTCGCCTCCTCCCTAGTGTGGCCAGGATGTGCGCCTGGCCTCATCCGTCAGTTTGGGCTCAGGGTCAATCCGGTCGGACAGAATCTGCTCTCCGTCGCCTGGTCGGTGTGGATTTGGGGTGTCTCGTTGGGGGGTTGGCGTGCATTCTGACCACCGTTAACCTTCCCCAGTGTGATCAGCTAGACACCGATAGACGCGAATTCGGAGGGCCGGTGGAGATCAACCTGCTGGGTGGCCTGGAGGTGCTGCTTGCCGACCACAAGTTGCACCTGGGTACGCCCAAACAACGGGTAATCTTCGCGATGCTCGCGGTCCAGCCAGGCCAGTTGGTGACGTTGTCCGGCCTCATAGACGAGCTGTGGGCCGACCGTCCTCCGCGTTCCGCTGTGGCGAATGTGCGGACCTATGCGGCCAATCTTCGCCGGGAGTTCGAGACGTTAGCGCTCGCGGACGCGACTCTCGTGCGGCAGGGGAACGGCTATCGCCTCGCCTTGCGGCCGGATGTGATCGACGTCTTCCGCTTCCAGGACGAGCTTTACGCTGGCCGGGATGCTCTGGGCGCTGGCGACCTGTCGCGTGCGTCGGAACTGCTGGGCCGCGCTTTGGTGCGGTGGCAGGGTCCCATGCTCGCCGGCATCCCGCTTGGGCCCGTCCTGACGGCTCGAACCGTCGCTGCGGAGGAGGAGCGTCTTCTGGCCGTGGAACTCCTCGCCGAGGTTCATCTGCGATCCGGGCGGGATGATCTCGCAATTCCGTCACTGCGCGCGGTGACTGCCCTTCATCCGCTCCGAGAGCCGACATACCTCCTTCTCATGCGGGCCCTGCACGAGCGCGGTGACAACGCGGAGGCGCTTGTCGCGTATGACGAGATTCGCAGGCATCTGATGACGGAGCTGGGGGTGCGCCCGGGGGCCAACCTCGAAAAGTTGCGGCGCAGGATCCTCACCGAGGCGCCGAGCCGGGAACCCGTCGTCACCGGCCTGAGCAAAGGCACGGCTGGGCGCCTTGCTGGGTCCCCACCAGGACCGGCGGGTGACCCGACGACGAAGCAGATGCCCACAGTCGCAGCGGTGGATCATCTGCCTCGTTCGGTCACCGACTTCGTTGGTCGGGAGGCCGTCGTGGCCAGGCTGTTGGCGGAGACGCGGCGTGTCGAGGATCGCGTACCGGCCGTGCACGTCATCGACGGAATGGCCGGCAGCGGCAAGACAACACTTGCCGTGCACCTGGCCCGCCGGCTGAGCGATCGGTACCCGGATGCCCGTTTGTACGTCGACCTGCGGGGGCATGGCGAGAAGGACCTGATTGGACCGGCGTCGGCTCTTGTCGTCCTGCTTCGCCAGCTTGGGGTGCCGCCTGAGCGGGTGCCGGTTGACCTCGACGACAGGACGGAACTCTGGCGACGCGAACTGGCCCGCTGGAGGTCGGTGATCATTCTGGACAACGCCGCCAGCAGCGACCAGATCCTGCCGCTTCTGCCGATCGAGCCCACCGCCGTCGTGCTGGTGACGTCTCGACGCCGACTCACCCACCCGGACCTCGGCGCGTCGCAGTCCCTGCCGGTCATGTCGTCTGGAGAGGGCGTCGACCTGTTGGCTGCGAGTGTGGGGCGGGAACGGGTCGACGCCGAGCCGGAAGCAGCGGTCGAGGTGGTCCGGCGGTGCGGCCATCTTCCTCTGGCGATTCGGCTGGCCGGCGCCCGGCTGGCGCACCGACGTGGTTGGCGCTTGGCGGATCTCGCGGCACAGATGGCCGGCGCGGCGTCGGTTCTCCCTCATCTGGCCGGGGAGAACAGCACAGTCACCGGTGCGTTCGCCGCCTCCTACGAACCTCTCCCCGAGTCGACCAAGCGGGTCTTTCGCTTTCTGGGTCTGTACCCCGGTAGCCGGTTCAGCCCAACGGCGGTCGCGGCACTGACCGGGCTGACGGTGGCGGAAGCTCACGCGGCTCTCGACGACCTCACCGACAGGCACCTGGTGGAGGATCTGAACTCCAGGCAATACGGATTGCACGACCTCATGCGCCAGTACTCCGTCGAGCTATGCCTGTACGTCGATTCGGCGCAGGACCGCCGGTCAGCCCTGGCCCAACTGCTCGACTTCACCCTGGCAGCGGCACTGCGGATTGCTGAGATTATCGAGCCCGTTGTCATCGAAAGCCAGGTCAGTCATCTCCCGTTCGGTCGGCCTGAATTGCTGGAGGCTCTTGGCGAGCCGAGCGCCGAGTGGTTGGAAGCCGAGCGGGCGGACCTGGTGACGATGGTGGCGTCGGCACATGAGGCGGGCTTCCACGAGCACGCCTGGCGGCTGGCTCGTGCCCTGTGGCGATTCTGCTACATCCGCGGATACTTCGAGGACATCATCGTGACCCACCAGCAGGGGCTGGCAGCGGCAGAGGCGACGGGCAACGCCGAGTCGACGGCGCTGATGCAGAACTACCTGGCCTCCGCTTACGTCCGGACCGGCGACAACCGGGAAGCCCTGAAACATCTGACCCGCGCGGTCGAGCTTTCCAAGGAATCCCGGGACGTGCTGAACACGGCTCGCTACCAGGCCAATCTTGCCCCGGTCCACTACTGGAGCGGCAATCTGACCGAGGCGGTGGCACTCGGTATGGAACATCTGCGTGACTACCGGGGCTACGGCAACGCAGGAGCGCCGAACGCGTTACCGAACGTTGGTATCGCCCTCACGTCACTGGGCCGTTACGAAGAGGCGTTATGGATTCACCGGCGTCACCTGGCCTGGGCCCGAACCAACTCGAACGAGTTCCACGTGCTCAACGCTCTCAGCCATATCGGATCGGTACGCACCCGAATGGGAGATTTCCATCAGGCGATCAGGATCCTCAGGGCCTCGCTGGCGCTTCGCGACCGCACCGGCCACCGCTACGGCGAGGCAGAGGTACGCCTCGACCTCGGCATCGCCTACCGCGGTCTTGGTCGCTTGGCGGAGGCCAAGCAGGAGCATGAGTTGGCTCGGACCCTCGCGGTCGGTTCGGGCGAGCGGCATGTCGAGGCCGCGGCGTTGAACGAACTGGGCCGCACGCTGCGGGCACGCGGGCGGGACCGTGCGGCAGCCGAGATGCACCGCGAGGCCCTGCGGTTGGCGACGCGGATCGCACACCCGCACGAGCAGGGGCGTGCACTGGCGGGCCTCGCGGAGCATTTCAAGGCTGTCGACCCGGCCGAGGCCCGGCGGCACTGGGAGCGGGCGTTGGCGATCTTCCGTCGGATGGGCGTACCGGAACGCCTCGATGTCGAGCGCCGCCTCGCCGAACTGGCTGCCAGTGTCGTCGATGCGGGGTGCTGACCTGCGAGAACGTCGCTTATCGATTTCTTATCGCCGGGCCCGGTAGCTTCTGGAGCGTATCGGCGAACGGGGGAGGTTCTGCCCGTGGGCAGAACCGGGT
>NZ_JBFAPG010000259.1:0-8852 GCF_040675595.1 Micromonospora sp. NPDC049580 | reverse complement strand
GCGGGAAGCCGGCGGGCCCGTGGAAGAGGAACGCTCAGTTGTTGATCAGCGCGCCGATGATCACCAGGCTGATGATCGCGGCGACGACGCTGGCCGCGGCGGCGTACCAGCCCAGCGGCTTGTCGCCCAGGACGGCGCCGACGACGCCGGCGATCACGCCGAGCACACCGAAGATGATCGGGTTGAGCAACAGGGCGAGCACGGCGAAGACGAAGCCCACGATGGTGAGGATGCGGGCGGCGTTGTTACGCGGGCGGGCGGTGGTGGGGACGTCGGCCATGTCTTCCTCCGGTGTGAGAGCCTGTCGTGCCAGACCGATCAACTACCCACCGTGGACATTGGTCACGCGTATCTCTTCAGTGGAAGATCTTCAGTCCGACCACGCCGGCGATCACCAGCAGCAGGCAGAGGACCCGGGGCAGGCTGGCCGACTCGCCGAGCGCCAGCATCCCGACCAGCGCCGTCCCCACCGCGCCGATGCCGACCCAGACCGCGTAGCCGGTGCCGACCGGGATGTCGCGCAGCGCGTACGCCAGCCCGCCCATGCTCAGCACCAGGGCCAGCACGAACACCGCCGACGGGAGCAGCCGGCTGAAGCCGGCGCTGCGGTCCAGGGCGATCGCCCAGACCGTCTCCAACAGTCCAGAGATCACCAACACCAGCCAGGCCATCGTCCACCTCACGAAGGAGCGCCCGGGCTGCCGCACCGGACGAGTCGGGTCGTCACGTGGGGCGTCTTGGCCTGACCGGGTACGCCCACCACTCGTCCGGAGTGGTCACCGGCATCCGGGGCCACCGTGGCCGACGCTAGCACCGGCCCGGCGGCCGGGATGGTGACTTCCGCCACCACGCGTTGACCTCTACCTCGCTTCAACTTGCAGTATGGCGAGATGGCCCTGCTCTATGCCGATCCCGAGATCGCCGCCGTCCTGGACGCCACCACCACCGTCGACGCCATGCGCGTCGCCCTGGTGGCCGCGTACGAGGGGCGGCTGGTCGCCCCTCCCCGGGCCGCCGCCCCGCTCGGCGGGGGACGGATGGTGCTCACCGCCGGGCACCTGGTCGGCGAGTGGTACGGCTACCGCTCGTACGACACGTTCGGCCACCCGCAGGGCGAGCAGTTGGTGGTGCTGCACGACGCCCGCACCGGCGCGGTCCGGGCGGTAGCCGTCGGCGAGGAACTGGGCTCCCGGCGTACCGGTGGGCTGGGTGGCGTGGCGGTCGACGCGCTGGCCCGGCCGGACGCGGCGACCCTCGGCGTGATCGGCTCCGGGCGGCAGGCGTGGACCCAGGTGTGGGCCGCGGCGGCCGTCCGTCCGCTGCGCGAGGTGGTGGTGCACAGCCGCTCGGCGGCGCGCCGGGACGCCTTCGCCGCCCGGGTGCGCGCCGAGCTGGGCGTGCCGGCCCGCGCGGTCGCCGACGCGGGCGCGGCGGTCACCGGGCGGGACATCGTGGTGCTCGCCACCACCAGCCCCACCCCGGTGCTGCGCGCCGCCGATGTGAGCCCCGGCACGCACGTCAACGCGGTGGGTTTCAAGCAGCACGACCGCAGCGAGTTCGGCATCGACCTGCTGGACGTCGCCGACCTGCTGGTCACCGATTCGCCGGCCCAGGCGGCGGACTACCAGCCGCCGATGCTCGCGGCCCTGCCCCCGTACGCCGGACGGTTGCGTGACCTGGGCGGCATCCTGGCCGGCGCGGTCCCCGGCCGGACCACCGCGGACCAGCTCTCCGTCTTCTGCTCCACGGGCCTGGCCGGCACGGAGGTCTTCCTGCTCGACGCGCTGACCCGCGTGGGCATCGGGGCGCGCTGACGGGTCGGCGCCCGGCGACGACGCGCGAGGTGTGTGCCGGACGACCACCCCGGCCCGCGTGCGCGGGCTTCCGCGGCCGGCCCGGTACCCTCGGATGGTGTCTGCCACCTCTCCTTCTCCTTCCGACAACGCCGACGGCCGTCGCGTCGCCCTGCTGACCCTGGGCTGTGCCCGCAACGAGGTCGACTCGGAGGAGCTGGCCGCCCGCCTGCACGCCGACGGCTGGCAGGTGACCACCGACGGCGAGGGCGCCGACGTGGTGGTCGTCAACACCTGCGGTTTCGTGGAGAAGGCCAAGCAGGACTCCATCCAGACCCTGCTCGCCGCCGCCGGCACCGGCGCGAAGGTGGTGGCCGCCGGCTGCATGGCCGAGCGCTACGGCCGGGAGCTGGCCGACAGCCTGCCCGAGGCGCAGGCGGTGCTGAGCTTCGACGACTACCCGGACATCGCGGCCCGGCTGAACGCCGTCGTCGCCGGGGAGCAGATCACCGCGCACACTCCCCGGGACCGCCGCGAGCTGCTGCCGCTGACCCCGGTGCAGCGCCAGAGCGCCACCGTGTCCCTGCCCGGGCACGGCACCGTGGCGCGCACCGTCGTCGACACCGACGAGCACACCCCGGCGCACCTGCGCCAGGTGCTGCGCCGCCGACTGGACACCGGCCCGGTCGCCTCGCTGAAGCTCGCCAGCGGCTGCGACCGGCGCTGCGCGTTCTGTGCCATTCCCGCGTTCCGTGGGGCCTTCGTCTCGCGTACGCCGGACGAGCTGCTCGCCGAGGCGGAGTGGCTGGCCAAGACCGGCGTACGGGAGCTGGTGCTGGTCAGCGAGAACTCCACCTCGTACGGCAAGGACCTCGGCGACCCCCGCGCGTTGGAGAAGCTGCTGCCGCAGCTCGCCGCGGTGTCCGGGATCGTCCGGGTGCGGGTGAGCTATCTCCAGCCGGCCGAGACCCGGCCCGGTCTGGTCGAGGCGATCGCCGGCACACCGGGGGTGGCCCCGTACTTCGACCTGTCGTTCCAGCACTCCAGCGAGCCGGTGCTGCGTCGGATGCGGCGTTTCGGCTCCACCGACCGGTTCCTGGAGCTGCTGGCCAGTGCCCGCGCGCTGGCCCCGGAAGCGGGCGCGCGGAGCAACTTCATCGTGGGCTTCCCCGGCGAGACCCGCGCCGACATCGACGAGCTGACCCGGTTCCTGACCGAGGCCCGACTCGACGCGATCGGCATGTTCGACTACAGCGACGAGGACGGCACCGAGGCGGCCGGCCTGCCCGGCAAGGTCTCCGCCGCGACCATCAAGCGGCGCTACGACCGGCTCAGCGCGCTCGCCGACGAGCTCTGCTCGCAGCGGGCCGAGGACCGGCTCGGCTCGACCGTCGAGGTGCTCGTCGACGCGATCGTCGACGGCGTGGTGGAGGGCCGGGCGGCGCACCAGGCGCCGGAGGTGGACGGTTCCACCACCCTGGTCGCACCTGCCGACGGCGGGGTCGACCTGGCCGCGTTGCGCCCGGGTGACCTGGTGCGGGCCACGGTGACCGGCACCGAAGGGGTGGATCTGCTCGCGGTGCCGGATGAGATGATCTCGGCGGCGCCCGGCGCGGCACGGTGACGGCGGGCCCGGACGAAGCGGGGGAGCCTGGTGGTGCGGTGCCGGAAACGCCATGGCGACCCGAGCGGAGCGAGGCGGTGACCGGGGCGACGGAGTCGACGCCGGCCCGGGTGGTCGCGCGGGTGCCCGTGCTCAACGCGGCCAACGCGCTGACCGCGCTGCGGCTGGTGCTGGTGCCGGTCTTCGCCGCGTCCGTGATCGTGTCGGGGATGACCCACGCGGGCTGGCGGATGGCGGCCTGTCTGATCTTCGCGGTGGCCTCGGCGACCGACCTGGTGGATGGCTGGATCGCCCGCCGGTTCGCTCTGGTCACCTCGGTCGGCAAGGTGGCCGACCCGATCGCCGACAAGGCGCTCACCGGCGCGGCCCTGGTGCTGCTCTCCTGGTACGACCGGCTGCCCTGGTGGGTGACGGCGCTGATCCTCGTCCGCGAGCTGGGCATCACCGGGCTGCGGTTCTGGGTGATCCGGCACGGGGTGATCGCGGCCAGCCGCGGCGGCAAGATCAAGACTGCGCTCCAGATCCTGGCCATCGCCTGGTACCTCTGGCCGATGCCGGCCGCCCTCGTGGCCGTCGGCCCCTGGATCATGGGTGCCGCCGTCCTGGTCACGGTGGCGACGGGCTTCGACTACATAACCCAAGCCCTCCGCCTCCGCCGCCCCCACCACCCCTGACCCCCCCGGTGATCATGAAGTTATTGCCGTCCGGGCCGGCGTGTCGGGGCGATAACTTCATGATCGACGGGGTTCGGCCGGGAGGGTTGGGGGTCGGCGGGTGGGGAAGGACGAGCTCATGCGGCGGGAAGAGCGGGAAGAGAACGCGACGGGTAGCGCGGCGGCGGGTGTCGTGCACAGTCTGTCGCAGCGCCACGAGACAGTGGCCACCGTCGAGTCGCTCACCGGCGGGCTGCTGGCCGCGTCGATCGTGGAGATCGCCGGGGTCAGTGGGATCTACCGGGGCGGGCTGGTCGTCTACGCCACCGAGTTGAAGTCCACGCTGGCTGGCGTACCGGCCGATCTGCTGGCCGAGCGCGGCCCGGTCGACCCGGACGTGGCGGCGGCGCTCGCCGAGGGCGGCCGGCGGCGCTGCGGCGCGGACTGGGGGCTCGCCACCACCGGGGTCGCCGGCCCGGAGCCGCAGGACGGCAAGCCCGTGGGCCTGGTCTACGTCGCGGTCGCCGGCCCGGGCGGTGCCGCCGAGGTCCGCCAGCTCGACCTGGACGGCGGGCGGGACCACGTACGCTCGGCCGCCGTGATCGAGGCGCTGCGGCTGCTCGCCGAACGGATCCACGCCGCCGACGAAGCCGCCCGGGACGGGTTGGAGACGGCCGACGAGCCCGACCGGGACGGTCCGGGGACGGCAGACGAGGTCGCTCGGGGCGGTCTGGGGACGGCCGACGAGGTCGCCCGGGACGGTCTGGGGACGGCCGACGAGGCCGCCCGGGACGGTCTGGGGACGGCCGGTGCGGGGCGTCGATGAGCCGCCCCGGGCGAACCAACGGGCGGGGCGGGATGTCGCCGGGCCCCACAGCGGGTACGGTTGCGGGAAGGCTCCGACGCTCGGAGTCGGCGCGGTCCGCTGCGGCCGGCCGCCCGACGCCGGGCGAGAGGTATCCCTCAGGGGGAGGTGCGATGGTCCTGCTACGCCGGGTGATCGGTGACGCACTGCGGGCGCGCCGGCAGGGACAGCAGCGCACACTGCGTGAGGTGTCCACCGCCGCCAACGTCAGCCTCGGCTACCTCTCCGAGATCGAGCGGGGGCACAAGGAGCCGTCCAGCGAGCTGCTCGCCGCGATCTGCGACGCGCTCGGTGCCCGCCTCTCCGAATTGCTGCGCGAGGTGAGCGACACCGTGGCCCTCGCCGAGCAGATGCCCGCCGGGGTGCTCGTCGGCATGCAGGACGAGCCGGCCGAGGCCGCGCCCGTCGGCGCGACGACCGCCGTGCGCAAGGGCGCCAACCGGGGCGTCCGTCAGGTCACCTCCGATGGCAAGGTCGCCGTGTCGGTCCGGCAGGACTCGCCGCTGCGGGCAACCCTGCGCAGCACCCGGGTCCGCCCCACCGAGCGCGACCGGGACGTGGTCTGCGCCGCCTGAGCCCGCCGAGCGGTTGACCATGGGCGACGTGGCCACAGCCGCGTAGGGTGGCCCGCAGGAGCCGACGGTTCCCGTCGAGCACCCGGTACGGATGCCTCGGTGGCGTTCGGCTGGGACGATGGAGGCCGGCCGGTCCGCGGTCGGTCGGCTGAACCCGGCCCGATCGCGGTGGAGCGACGCTACTGAGGGGATACCGCGGAGATGGCGAACCCGTTCGTCAAGGGCTGGAACTACCTGATGGCGCTCTTCGGTGCCAAGATCGATGAGCACGCCGATCCCAAGGTGCAGATCCAGCAGGCCATCGAGGATGCCCAGCGGCAGCACCAGGCGCTGGTCCAGCAGGCTGCGGCGGTCATCGGCAACCAGCGTCAGCTGGAGATGAAGCTGTCCCGGCAGATGTCCGAGGTCGAGCGGTTGCAGGGCAACGCCCGGCAGGCCCTGGTGCTCTCCGACCAGGCCCGCGCCAAGGGCGACGAGGCCGAGGCGGTGCGGTTCGAGCAGTCCGCCCAGGCCCTGGCCACCCAGCTGGTCTCGGCCGAGCAGGCCACCGAGGACCTGAAGACCCTGCACGACCAGGCGCTCGGCGCCGCCGCGCAGGCCCGCCGCGCCGTCGAGAACAACTCGATGATCCTCCAGCAGAAGCTCGCCGAGCGCACCAAGCTGCTCAGCCAGCTGGAGCAGGCCAAGATGCAGGAGACGGTGGCCCGCTCGCTGGAGTCGATGTCGTCGATGACCGCCCCCGGCACCACCCCGTCGCTGGACGAGGTGCGTGACCGCATCGAGCGGCGGTACGCCAACGCGATGGGCCGCGCGGAGCTGGCCGGCAACTCCGTCGAGGGCCGGATGCTGGAGATCCAGAAGGCGACCATCGACTCGGCGGGCTCGGCCCGGCTGGAGCAGATCCGGTCCAGCATGGCGGGGGAGCAGCTCGGCGGCACGGCGCAGCGCCCGGCGGTGCCGCAGGGTGAGACGGCGAGTCCGGGCAGCGACCCGACCGCCGCGGCCCGGCTGGACGAGCTGCGCGCCAGCATGGCCCGCGAACGGGGCACCGGCGACCCGACCGCCGCCGGCTGAACGGTTCGAGGAGGTCTTCGGTGGCAGACGAGCGGACGCGGTACTTCCGTCGGCTGGGTCGGCTGCGCCGGTCTGCCCGGCGGTGGAGCGTACTGGCCGGTGGGCTCGGCGGCGCCGCGGCGGTGCTGACTCCGTACGCCGGCCTCGGTCTGCCGGACGCGGCCTGGGCCGGCGCCGCGGGCAGCGCGGTGGCGTTGGCCGCCTGGCGCTGGATCGATCTGCGGGCGCTGGCCGCCCGCCCGGCGCCCCCGGCGCTGGATCCGGCCGAGGCTGCCGCCCGGTCCCGAGCCCGGCTGGTGGCCGCCGTCGAGCGACTGCCGGTCGGCTCGGGCGTGCTCGCCGAGGTGCGCCGCGTTCGCAGCCGGGTCGCGCTGCGCGGCACCACCGCCGGGCAGCAGTGGGCCCGACTGGACCGAGCGTCGCTCACCCTGGCCGGGATGGCGCCCCGGCTTACCGGGCTGGCCGAGCCGGCCGTGCTGGAGGCCGCTGCCGCCGACCGGTCGTTGCGCGACCTCGCCGCGCGGGTGGCCAGCGTGGAACGGGCCCTGCGGCTCGCGCCGACCGACGCCCGGGCGCCGTTGGCCGAGGCGCACCGCACGCTGACCGCCCAGCTGGAGAGTGGCGTGGCGGCCTACGAGCGGCTGGTGGTCGCCGCCGCCGGCTACCTCGCCGAGGACGCCCGACCGGAGCCCACCCACCCGGCAGCCGACCGGCTCACCGAGGCGACCGACCTGCTGCACGGGGTGGCCTCCGCCCTGGCCGAGCTGCGTGCCGGCGGCTCCGGGCTGCGGGCACCCACCAGCTGAGCCCCGCCCGGCCCGTCACGGTGGGGTCGTGACCGGGATCGGGCCGGTGTACGGCGAGCTGCCCACGACGTTGAACGACCGGATCCGGTAGTGGTAGGTCACGCCCCGGGCCAGCCCCGTGTTGGTGAAGCCGCGACCGGTGACGGTGAAGGTCGCCACCTCCTGCCCGAACGCCGGGTCCAGCGCCCGCTGCACGATGAACCCGGACCCCGGACCGGCGGGCGTGTGCGCCGTCCAACCCAGCACCACGGTGGCGGTGTCCGGCCCCGGCGCGCTCGCGGCGGCGGTCACCTCGCTCGGGGTGCCCGGCGCGGGCGGGGTGCTCGCCGCGGCCACCGTCGACCAGGCCGAGGCGGCACCCAGGTACGTGGTGCGGACCCGGTAGTAGTACGTGGTGTCCGGGGCGGCCGTGGTGTCCAGGTGGTTGTCACCGACCCCGATCGCCGTGGTGCCGGGGCCGCTGGTGAAGGTCGGGTTGGTGGCCCGCTGCACGTCGATGCCGGTGGCGAACGAGCGGTTCGTCCAGCGCAGGGCCACCCGCAGCGGCGCGGCGGGCGGGATCGCCGCGATCAGCCCGCCCGGCGCGGCGAGGTGCACCGAGGCGGGCACGCTGTTCGACCAGGACGAGTAGCTGACGTCGTTCTCCGCGCGGATCCGGTAGTGGTAGGTCGTGCCGGGGGTGACCGTGGCGTCGGTGTAGCGGGTGGCGGCGGCCGCGACGGTGATCGTGGTGACGTCGCCGCCGAAGGTCGCGTCGGTGGCTCGTTGCAGCAGGTGGCTGGTCGCGGGCGGGCGTCCGCCGTTGCCGGTCCACGCCAGGGCGATCGCCGGCAGCGCGGTGGCCGAGCCGGGCACCGGCGTGGCGGTCAGCCCGGTGGGGGCCCTCGGGGTCACCCGCAGCACCAGCGGGCGACTCATGCCCAGGTCGCGGTGGCCGGCGAGCTGGCTGTGCCAGCGGTACTCCCAACCGAGGTTGACCATCTGGTTGACCACCACTACGGGTCGCCCGTCGGTCGGGCTGATCGGCGTCGACCCGGCCCGCGCGCCGGGTGGACGGCCGGGGTCGAGCAACCGGACGCTGTCGCCCAACTTGAACGGCAGGGCCGGGGCCACGGGGCGGAGCGCCACCACCACGTCCTCCCGCGGGTTGACCCGCACGATCTGCTTCCAGCCCAGCTCCGCACCGTGCGGGGGGCGCTGCGTGCCGTCCCAGCCGACCCGGTTGACGAGCTGCACGTCGCAGCCGCCGAAGTGCAGCGGCTCGGTCTGCCGGACGTTGCCGCTGATCCGCCAGAGCTGGGTGCCGTCGGCCGGCGCGCCGACCGGTATGGCCGGGTCGGCGGCGTACAGCACCTCGGTGACCGGGTCGGTCGGGCCGAGCGGCAGGGTCGCCGGGGCGAGCGGCCCGGCGTGCGGGTGGGCGACCCCGAGCCGCCCGGCCAGCCGCCCGTGACCGGGTTCG
>NZ_JBFAPG010000258.1:0-8958 GCF_040675595.1 Micromonospora sp. NPDC049580 | reverse complement strand
TGGGGGCCGGCGCGGCCGGCGTGGGCCGGGCCGGGGTGGCGGCGAGCTCCGTCGAGGTGTCCCGCCGTGGCGCGGCCGCCCGCCCGGACGGCGTGGGCCGCTGGTGGCCGGGCCGATCGGGTTCGGGGGCGGTGACCAGCCGGGGCTGCGGCGCGACCCCGGCGGCCCGGGGTGCGCCGGGCTCGTCGCCGCCGGTCGGCCCGGTGGGACGCTCGTCGTGGTCCCGGGCCGCTCCTCTGCCAGTCACGACGTTCATTGCACACCGGCAGCGGAGGCAGATCGGGCAGCTGGACCGCGTGTCGACGACAAATCGGACCAATGGGCGGGGTGGTCGATCCGGTCCGGCGGCCCGGCACCCCCCATTGGTTCGCGGACGCCCCGGGCGGGTCACTAGGCTTGCTGCTCATGAGTCACGTTCTCGCGGCAGTGGCCTGGCCGTACGCCAACGGCCCCCGCCACATCGGCCACGTCTCCGGTTTCGGCGTTCCCTCCGACGTCTTCGCCCGGTACATGCGGATGGCCGGCCACGACGTGCTCATGGTCTCCGGCACCGACGAGCACGGCACCCCCATCCAGGTGCAGGCCGACGCCGACGGGGTGACCCCGCGCGAGCTGGCCGACCGGTACAACAGGGTGATCGTCGAGGACCTGCACGGCCTCGGGCTCTCCTACGACCTGTTCACCCGCACCACCACCCGCAACCACTACGCGGTGGTGCAGGAGCTGTTCGAGGGGATGTACCGCAACGGCTACATCGTGCCGAAGACCACCATGGGCGCGATCTCGCCGTCCACCGGGCGCACCCTGCCCGACCGGTACATCGAGGGCACCTGCCCGATCTGCGGGTACGACAGCGCGCGCGGCGACCAGTGCGACAACTGCGGCAACCAGCTCGACCCGATCGACCTGATCGACCCGAAGTCGCGGATCAACGGGGAGACCCCGAAGTTCGTCGAGACCGAGCACTTCTTCCTGGACCTGCCCGCCCTGGCCGACGTGCTGCGCCAGTGGCTGGACACCCGGGAGGGGTGGCGGCCCAACGTGCTGCGGTTCTCCCGCAACCTGCTCGACGACCTCCAGCCGCGGGCGATCACCCGGGACCTGGAGTGGGGCGTGCCGATCCCGCTGGACGGTTGGCGGGACCGCTCCGACAAGCGGATCTACGTCTGGTTCGACGCGGTGATCGGCTACCTGTCCGCCTCGATCGAGTGGGCCCGCCGCTCCGGCGACCCGGAGGCGTGGCGCAGGTGGTGGTCCGCCGACGGGGAGGGCAAGGACGCCCGGTCGTACTACTTCATGGGCAAGGACAACATCGTCTTCCACTCGGTGATCTGGCCGGCGCTGCTCTCCGGGTATTCCGGCGAGGGCTCCCGCGACGGCGAGCCGGGGGCGCTGGGCGAGCTCAACCTGCCCACCGAGGTGGTCTCCAGCGAATACCTGACCATGGAGGGGCGCAAGTTCTCCTCGTCCCGCAAGGTGGTCATCTACGTCCGCGACTTCCTGGAGCGCTACGACGCCGACGCGCTGCGCTACTTCATCGCCGCCGCCGGCCCGGAGAGCAACGACACCGACTTCACCTGGGCCGAGTTCCTGCGCCGCAACAACGACGAGCTGGTCGCCGGCTGGGGCAACCTGGTCAACCGGTGCGTCTCGATGGCCGCCAAGAACTTCGGGGCGATCCCGTCGATCGACCCGGCCGGCCTCACCGAGGCCGACGAGGCGCTGCTCGCCGTCGCCCGCGCCGGGTTCGACACGGTCGGCGACCTGATCGGCCGGCACCGGCAGAAGCAGGCCATCGGCGAGGCGATGAAGGTCGTCGCCGAGGCCAACAAGTACCTCTCCGAGCAGGCGCCGTGGAAGCTCAAGGCCGAGGCCGACAAGCCCCGCCAGGGCACCATCCTGCACGTCGCCCTCCAGGTGGTCAGCGACGCCAACACGCTGCTCACCCCGTTCCTGCCGCACTCCGCGCAGCAGGTGCACGAGCTGCTGGGCGGCACCGGCGTGCACGCGCCGATGCCGGTCATCGAGCAGGTCGACGACCTGGACGGCGGGCCGGCGTACCCGGTGCTGACCGGGGACTACACGGTGGGCGCGCGCTGGGAGTCGGTGCCACTGGAGGCCGGTCGGCCGCTGGCCGCGCCGAAGCCGGTGTTCCGCAAGCTCGACCCGTCGATCGTCGACGAGGAGCTGGCCCGACTGGCCGGCTGATCAGCGAACGGCGCGCGGCGGTGGGCTCTCGGACCGCCGCGCGCCGTCACATCACGTACCGGGTGTCCCTGATCTGGTCGTCGCTCACCTCGGCGCCCGGCGCCCAGGTCTCGTAGACGCCCCGGTCGTGGCACTGCGCGCCGGTGGCGATCACCGCGTCCGGGTCCGGGAAACGCAGCCGTAGCCGCAGCCAGCCGGCCTCCTCGCGCAGCACCAGGCACGACACGCCCCGCCACTGCGCGAACCGGACCCGGCGGGCCACCGCGTCCACCGGATAGCGGGCCGCCCGGGTCATCGCCAGCACCCGGAACCCCCCGGGCAGGTCGGCCACCGCCTCGTACTCCGTGTCGCCGTAGAGGCCGACCAGCTGGGTGGAGCGCGGGGCGTCGCCGGTCGGCACGTACTCCTGGTCGGGGGAGAGGCCCGGCACCGCGGCCAGCAGGTGCCGCCACTGCGGGCCCACCATCCGCAGCCACGCGCGCTGCTCGGCCTGGTAGCTGTAGAGCACCACCTCGACGCCCTCGGCGGGATAGGCGACGAGCGTCGCGTTCGCCGGCATCGGCAGGTCGGCGAAGTCCCGGGTGATGAACTCGGGGATGAGCTGGCCGTTGCTCGGCACGAAACCGGTGCCCAGCACCGGCGGGCCCAGCCGGTCCCGGGACGCCAGCGCCGTCAGCCCCCGGTGCGCCTCGCCCACCGGCACGTCGTAGTCGCCCGGGTCGGCGGCCCGCCAGCGCAGCGCGTACGCCACGTCCGAGCCGTCCCGCCCGACGTCGCCGTCGGTGCGCAGCACCGTGGTCGTCGACGGCGTACGCAGGTGCGCCACGTCGTGCTCGCGATAGCAGAAGCCGTGCGGCAGCCAGCCCCGCACGTACCCGGCGAGCTGCCGGCCGGAGAGCACCTTCACCATCCGGGTGCCGCGCCGGATGATCGCCGAGGCACGCATCGCGGCCAACACCGGGTCACCCGCCGCGGACGGCTGCTGGCTGAGCTGGTGTACGTGCGACCAGCCGTGTTCCCGGTGCGCCGGCATCATCAGCGGTGTCTCCGGCTCCTCGGCCGGCACGACGGCACCGTGCACCGCGCTCACCTCCGTGACGTGCACGAACCGACGCCACGGCAGGGCGCTGCCCGGACGCGGCGCCCGCTCGAAGCCGGCCACCTCCTCGGCGCTGAACAGCTCGTACGCGGCGCCCCGGGCGATCTCCTCAGCCGGGTAGACGCCGCCGCCGAACGCCACGTGCAGCCCGGTACGTTCGCTGCGCTCGCTCACCCGGCGACGGTAGAGTCGCGCGGCGTAGTCGAGGTGAACGCCGGGTGGCGGGCGGATGGACGGCCCCGGTGTGTGATGCTGTCGCTGATGAGTGAGCCGACTGAAACCCGCCGCGAGCGTGCCGCCCGGCGGGCCGGAGAGTTCCCGCCCGCCCCCGAGCCGCTGCCCCGGCCGGTGCTGGACAGCCACACCCACCTGGACATCACCGTCAGCGAGGCTGGCGTGCCCGGTGGCGGGCCGTCCGACGACCCGGTCGCCACGGCGATCACGGTGGCCACCAAGGTCGGCGTGGACCGGCTGGTCCAGGTGGGCGTGGACGTGGCCTCCTCGCGGTGGGGCGCGGACATCGCCGAGGCGTATCCCGCCGTGCTGGCCACCGTGGCGCTGCACCCCAACGAGGCGCCCCGGCTGGCCGACCTCGACGAGGCGCTGCGGGAGATCGAGTCGCTGGCCGCCCGCGACCGGGTCCGGGGGATCGGCGAGACCGGTATGGACTTCTTCCGTACCGGCGACGAGGGGCGCGCGGCACAGGAGACGAGCTTCCGGGCGCACATCGCCATCGCCAAGCGGTACGGCCGGACGCTTGTCATCCACGACCGGGACGCGCACGCCGACGTGCTGCGGATCCTCGACGACGAGGGCGCACCGGACACGGTGGTGCTGCACTGCTTCTCCGGTGACGCCGAGTTCGCCCGCGAGTGCGTGCGCCGGGGCTACCTGCTCAGCTTCGCCGGCACCGTCACCTTCGGCAGCGCGACCGCCCTGCGCGAGGCCGCCGCGCTCACCCCGCTGGACCAGATCCTGGTGGAGACCGACGCCCCCTACCTCACCCCGACCCCGCACCGTGGCCGGCCGAACGCCTCGTACCTCATCCCGCTCACCGTCCGGTCCCTCGCCGCGACCACCGGCAGCGACCTGGACGAGCTGTGCGCGGCCATCTCCGCCACCGGCGACCGGGCCTTCGGCCCGTGGTGAGCCCGGCCCGGCGGCCGGTCCCGACGACGCCGCTACGCTGCCAGCCATGACCGGTCTCCTCGGCCCGGCGGAGATCCGGGAGCTGGCCGCCCGGCTGGGCGTCGCGCCCACCAAGAAACTCGGCCAGAACTTCGTGCACGACCCGAACACGGTGCGGCGGATCGTCACGGCCGCCGGCCTGACCCCCGACGACGTGGCCCTGGAGGTGGGCCCGGGGCTCGGCTCACTCACCCTGGGGCTGCTGCCGGTTGCCGGGCACCTGCACGCCGTGGAGATCGACCCGACACTCGCCGGTGCGCTGCCGGAGACCGTCGCCAGGCACGCCGGGGCGGACGCCGCCCGGCTCACCGTGCACCGCGCCGACGCGCTCCGGGTCAGCGCCGCCGAGCTGGCTGACCCGCCGCCGACCGCGCTGGTCGCGAACCTGCCCTACAACGTCGCCGTACCGGTGGTGCTGTACCTCCTCGCCGAGCTACCCACCCTCCGGCACGGCCTGGTGATGGTGCAGAAAGAGGTCGCCGACCGGCTCGTCGCCGGTCCCGGCTCGAAGGTGTACGGCATCCCGTCGGTCAAGCTCGCCTGGTACGCCCACGCCCGAAGCGCCGGTAAGGTGCCGCCGAACGTGTTCTGGCCAGTGCCCAACGTCGACTCCGGTCTGGTCGCCTTCACCTGCCACGAACCGCCCCGCGCCGACGTGCCGCGGGAGCGGGTCTTCGCCGTCGTGGACGCGGCGTTCGCGCAGCGCCGCAAGACCCTGCGCGCCGCGCTGGCCGGCTGGGCCGGTGGCCCGGACCGGGCCGCCGCCGCGCTGACCGCCGCCGGCGTCGACCCCGGGGCCCGGGGGGAGTCACTGACCGTCGAGCAGTTCGCCGCCATCGCCGCGTCGGCCCCGGCCGGTACGGTGGCCGCGAAGTAGGCTGACGCCGTGTCCGCCGACTCCGCCGAGGAGCTGATTTTGAGCAAGCCGTTCGACATTCGCCTGCGCACGCGGGACCTCACCCCGTGACCGAGGCCTGGCGACCGGACGACGAGGACGATCGACGCGGGGCCATCGGTCCGGTGCGGGTCCGGGTGCCCGCCAAGGTCAACCTGCACCTCGGGGTGGGCCCGCTGCGCCGCGACGGCTACCACGAGCTGAACACCGTCTATCACGCCATCTCCATCTACGACGAGCTGACCGCCCGCCGGGGCGACACGCTGGCGTTGACCATGGAGGGCGAGGGCACCGGCGAGCTGGCGCTGGACGACTCCAACCTGGTGATCCGCGCCGCGCACGCCCTGGCCGGGTACGCGGGGGTGCTGCCGCACGCCCGCCTGCACCTGCGCAAGCAGATCCCGCTCGCCGGCGGGCTGGCCGGCGGCAGCGCCGACGCGGCCGCCGCGCTGGTGGCCTGTGACGCGCTGTGGGGCACCGGGCTGTCCCGCGACGAACTGGCCGGGATCGCCGCCGACCTGGGCTCCGACGTGCCGTTCCTGATCTACGGCGGCACCGCGCTGGGCACCGGCCGGGGTGAGGCGGTCAGCCCGGTGCTGGCCCGAGCCACCTCCTGGCACTGGGTCGTGGCGATCGCCGACAGCGGCCTGTCCACCCCGGCCGCGTACCGCGAGCTGGACCGGCTGCGCGACTCCGGCGCCGCCGGCGCCCCGCTGGGCAGCACCGACGCTCTGCTGGGTGCGCTGCGTCAACGCGACCCCCGGGTCCTCGCCCGTACGCTCGGCAACGACCTGCAGGACGCCGCGCTGGCCATGCGGCCCGCGCTGGCCGACACCCTCAAGGCCGGCGAGGCGGCCGGCGCGCTCACCGGCATCGTCTCCGGCTCCGGCCCGACCTGCGTCTTCCTCGCCGCCGACGCCGCCGACGCCGAGCGGATCGCCGCCGAGCTGACCAGCGCCGGGGTGTGTCGGGAGGCACGGGTCGCGCACGGGCCCGTGGCGGGCGCGCGCGTCGGCTGACGTCGCGTCCCGGACGGCCCGCGCGGCGAGGGTGGCCGGAACGTCCGCGTACCCTTGGGTTCAGGCGTCCCGAGGTGCCCGCCGGCACCCGGACGCCTTGATCTTGAAGGGTGGAACGTGGCCAACATCGTCAATCTGGACCGGGTGTCCAAGGGGTACGGCGCCGCCGGGCGGCTGCTCACGGACGTCTCGCTCGGCCTGGACGACGCCGACCGGATCGGTGTGGTCGGCCTCAACGGCGCCGGCAAGTCCACCCTGCTGCGCCTGCTCACCAAGCAGGAGGAGCCCGACGACGGCCGGGTCACCCACCGCCGTGACCTGCGCGTGCTCTGGCTACCGCAGCAGCTCACCCTCGCCCCGGACGCCACCGTCCGGGACGTCGTGCTCGGCACCGCCTGGCTCGGTGAGGGCATGGGCGCCGAGCACGAGTGGGCCGGCGACGCCGGCGTCCGCAACATCCTCGACGGCCTCGGCATGCCGCACCTCGGCCTCGACCAGCCGGTCGGCCCGATGTCCGGTGGCGAACGGCGGCGGGTGGCGCTCGCCGCGCTGCTCGTCCGCGACTCGGACCTGCTGATCCTCGACGAGCCCACCAACCACCTCGACGTCGGCGGTGTCGACTGGCTGGCCCGGCACCTGGTCGGCCGCAAGGGCGCCCTCGTCGTGGTCACCCACGACCGGTGGTTCCTGGACGCGGTCTGCACCACCACCTGGGAGGTCGGCGACCAGACCGTCCGGGCGTACGAGGGCGGCTTCGCCGCCTGGACCCTCGCCCGCGCCGAGCGTGAACGCGTCGCCGCCGCCACCGAGGCCCGCCGGCAGAACCTGCTGCGCAAGGAGATCGCCTGGCTGCGGCGCGGGCCGCCGGCCCGCACCTCCAAGCCCCAGTTCCGCATCGACGCCGCGAACGCGCTGATCGCCGACGTGCCGCCAGCCCGCGACACCATGTCGTTGCAGCGCATGGCCGTCTCCCGGCTCGGCAAGCAGGTGTACGAGCTGGAGAACGTCGAGCTGCACGCCGGGCCGAAGGAGATCCTGCGCGACGTCACGTGGCTTGTCGGCCCCGGTGACCGGATCGCCATCCTCGGCGCCAACGGCGCCGGCAAGACCACCCTGCTGCGGATGCTCGCCGGCATCACCCGCCCCGACGGCGGCCGCCTCGGCACCGGCTCGACGGTGCGACCGGCGTTCCTCTCCCAGGAACTCGTCGAGCTGCCCGGGCACCTGCGGGTGCTGGAGGCCGTCGAGGAGGTCGCCCGCCGGGTCCAGCTCGGCGACCGGGAGGTCTCCGCCGCCCAGCTCGCCGAGGTCTTCGGGTTCGACGACCGCCGGCTCTGGACGCCCGTCAGCGACCTGTCCGGCGGTGAGCGTCGCCGGTTGCAGATGCTGCGGCTGCTCGCCGGCGAGCCCAACGTGCTGCTCTTCGACGAGCCCACCAACGACCTGGACACCGACACGCTGGCCGCGCTGGAGGACCTGCTCGACTCGTGGCCCGGCACGATCATCGTGGCCAGCCACGACCGCTACCTGATCGAACGCGTCACCGACACGGCGTACGGGATGTTCGGCGACGGCCGGCTCGTGCACCTGCCCGGTGGCGTCGACGAGTACCTCGCCCGGACCGCCGAGCGAGCCGGCGCCACCCGGGCGGGCGGCACCGGCCCGGTCGCGCCGGCCGGGCCCACCGCGGGTGGCATGTCCGCCGCCGAGGTGCGCCAGGCCCGCAAGGAGCTGACCCGGCTGGAACGGCAGCTCGGCAAGCTCGACCAGCGCGAGGTGACCCTGCTCGACCAACTCGCCGCCGACGCCACCGACTACGCCCGCGTCGCCGAGCTGGACACCCAGCTCAAGGATCTGCGCGCCGAACGGGAACGGATCGAGGAGACCTGGATGACCCTCGCCGAGGACCTGCCCGAGGGCTGAGCGGGCCGGGCACGCCGGCGCGGGGGCCGTGTGCGGCGTCACACCGACACATGCGGAACAATCGTCGGCGACACCTCACCCTTGGAGACCCAGACATGGCCCACACCCCCATCAACCACCCCGCGCGGCCGATCTACCGGGCGATCGGCGGGCTGACCGGTCTGTACCTGGTGGTCTTCGGCGTGCTCGGCATCATCACGAGCGCCGGCAACGAGATCCTCGCCCAGGACGACACCCGCGTCCTCGGCCAGGGCACCAACCTCGGCTTCTCGCTGCTCTGCGTGCTGCTCGGGCTCGTCGTGCTGGTCGGCACCGCGCTCGGCCGCAACATCGACGTGGCGATCAACCAGTGGATGGCGTACGCCCTGATGGTGATCAGCCTGGCCGGTCTGGCCTTCATCCGGACGGACGCCAACTTCTTCAACTTCAGCATCTTCACCGTGATCGCCGTGATGACGGCCGCCCTGGTGCTGCTCATGGCCGGCATGTACGGCAAGGTCGGCACGGAGGATGAGGCGGAGGCGTTCCAGAAGGCTCGTCTCGTTCTCTGAGTCTCTTCCGGTGTGTGGTTTTCGCCGGAGCCCGAGCTGCTCCGGGCGGTCAGGCTTGATCCCTGCGCAGCTCGG
>NZ_JBFAPG010000257.1:0-8959 GCF_040675595.1 Micromonospora sp. NPDC049580 | reverse complement strand
GCCGTCCAGCGTGCCGTCGGTCGGGAACAGGTGCGGCGGACTGGCCCGCATGTCCTGGTCCCGGGTGAACGACACATTGATCATCCAGTAGACGGGGAAGAGCATCAGCCCGGTCAGCACCAGACCGACTCCGGTCTTCCACCAGACACGACGCGGTGACGTGGTCATCGTAGGTGCTGCCTCCGCTGGGACCGGATGTAGACGAGCCCGGCGATCAGGGCCATCACGATGAGCAGGTTGCCGACGGCCGCGCCCGGACCGAACTCGGGCAGCAGGTTGCCGAAGCCGAGGCGGTACGACCAGGTGGCGAGCGTGGCGGAGGAACCGGTCGGGCCGCCCCTGGTCATGATCCAGATGATGTCGAAGACCTTCAGCGTGTAGATCAGCCCCAGCAGCAGCGTGATCGCGGAGACCGGGCGCAACAGCGGGAACGTGATCGACCAGAACCGTTGCCAACCGGTCGCGCCGTCGAGCGCGGACGCCTCGTACACCTCGACCGGGATCGCTGCAAGGCCGCTGTAGAGCACCACCAGGTTGAACGGAATGCCGATCCAGACGTTCGCGATGATCACCGAGGTGAGCGACCAGGTCGGCGAGGTGAGCCAGTTGACCGGGTCGATCCCGACGACGCCCAGCGCGGCGTTGACCAGGCCCGAGTCGCTGTTGAGCAGCCACGACCAGGTCGAGGCCGACACGATCAGCGGCAGCAGCCACGGTACGAGGATCAGCGCCCGCAGGGTGCCCGACAGCGGGAAGTTCTGGCGGAAGAAGAGGGCCAGGGCCATGCCGATGCTGAACTGGAAGACGAGCGACGCGCCGGTGAAGACCACTGTGTGCGCCAACGTCGGCCAGAACGCCGGGTCGGCCAGGACGGTGCGGTAGTTGTCCAGGCCGGCGAAGGGTGCGCCGCCCTGCACGAACGAGCGGACGGTGTACTCGCGCAGGCTCAGCTCGACGTTGCGGTAGAGCGGGTAGGCGTAGAAGGCCAGCAGGTAGACGACCGTCGGCGCCAGGAAGCCCCACGCCAGCCAACGTCCGGGCCGGCGGCTTCGAGGCGCGGGGGGCCCGGGTGGGGCGGCCTCAACCGCCCCACCGTGGCCTCGCGTGATGGTGGAAATCCGCGTCGTGGGGGTCATCGTGTCGGTTCGGCGCGCTTACTTGCTCGTGGCCGAGGCCTGCGCGGCGGTCAGCGCCTCCTGCGGCGACTTCCCGCCGCTCAGGGCTGCCTGCACGGCGGTCCACAGTGGTTCGGAGATCTTCGGGTACTTCGTGCCGAGGTTGTCACCGGTGCGGCCCTTCGCCGCCCGGACGGCCTCCACCCAGACCTTGAGCTTGGGGTTCTCGGTTGCCTGCCGGTCCTGCACGGCGGCCACCGGCGCGACGTAGGAGAGCGTGGTGTCGGTGGTGAGGAGATTGTCGGCGCTGGTGAGGCAGGTGACGAGCTTCTGCGACGTCGCGTACCGGTCGGTCTTTTTCTGGACCGGGATCGAGACGAACTCGCCACCGGTCGGCGCCGGGGCCGGCCCACCGGCGCTGGCCGGGATCGCGATGGTGCCGTACGAGAAGCCGAGCTTCTCCGCGTTGGCCAACTGCCAGGTGCCGTTCTCGGCGAACGCGAAGTCGCCGGTGGCGAACTCCTGCCAGCTCGTGGTCTGGGTGTTGTTGATGACCGAGTTCGGGGCGTAGCCCTGCCCCAGCCAGTCCGTCCAGAGAGTCAGCGCGGACACCGCCTGCGGCGAGTCCAGGCTGGTCAGCTGGGCGCCCGATCCCCAGAACCAGGGCAGGAACTGGAAGCTGCCCTCCTCGGTGCCGATCGCGGAGAAGGTGATGCCCTTCTTGCCCTTGGCCTTGACCTTCGTCAGCGCCGCGGTCAGTGACGTCCAGTCCTTGACCGAGGCCGGGTCGACGCCGGCGGCGGTCAGCAGGTCCTTGTTGTAGTAGAGCGCGAGGGTGTTGGCCCCGATCGGCACCCCGTACGTCTTGCCCCCGCTCTGGCCGGCGCCGAGCAGGTTCGCCGCCATGCTCGACACGTCCAGCTTGTTCTCTTCGGTGGTGGTGAGCGCGCCGGCCTCGGCCAGTGTCGAGATGACCGGGTTGTCGACGATCAGCACGTCCGGCGAGTTGCCCTGCTGGGCGGCGAGCAGCGCCTTGTTGGTGAGGTCGGTGGTGTCGTAGCCGGTCCGCTCGACAGTCACGCCCGCCGAGGTTCCGCACTTCTTGAGCAGGGCGACCCAGTCGGAGTCGTCGGCGAACTGCGGATACGGGTCCCAGACGAGGTACGCGCCGCCGCCACCGTCGGAGTCGCCGGACGACGACGAGCAGGCGCTCGCCGTCACCGCGGCGAGCGCTAGCACGGCAACGGCGGCCAGGCGCCGCCGTCGGTTGAGTCGTGTCATGTGCTGCCTCACTTCAAGTCGATCGTCAGGTGGGGTGTCGTGGGTTGACCGTCGCGGGCCGGACCACGTCCGACCATGAGGCGAACCGATTCGACGAACCGGTTCGCACGAAGATAGGACCGCCCGTGCGCGATGGTCAAGGGCTGGTGAGCGTCCACGGAGGCACTGCTGGGAAACAGCGGCTTCACGCGATCGTCACTTCATTGACACGGATGAGTCTCCGACCTACGATCCCTGCGAATCGATTCGCAAGCGCAGCCCTCCGGAGAGCGTCCCCCGCGCCCCACCAAGGAGCCGCCCGTGAAAACCCCGTCCCGCAGCAGGTCGGGACGAGCCCACGCGCTCGTCGCCCGACTCGTCGTCGGCCTGCTCGCCGCAACCACCGCCGTCACCGTCGCCGCGTCCCCGGCCCAGGCCGCCGACGAGTCGATCAGCGTCAACTTCTCCACCACCACCGGCACGCCGACCTACCGCGCGTCCGGCTGGATCTACGGCATGACCGAGAACGCCAGTGGCCCGCCCGACCACTTCTACCGCGACGTCAACTTCCAGTACATGCGCGCCGGCGGCGCGCAACTGCCCGGCAGCGGCTGGGTCGGTGGAAACTACGACCGCCGCTGGAACGCCACAGTCGCCCAGGCCCGTCGGACCGTCGCCCTGGGCGGGCAGTTCATCCTGTTGCCGCACGACCTGTGGGGCGCCGACGGTGCCGGCATCTCCCGCTTCCCCGGCGACAACGGCAACTGGACCGACTACGACAACTTCCTGACCCGGGTGATCAGCGACGTCCGGGCGTCCGGACTGTCGGTGCAGTGGGACATCTGGAACGAACCCAACATCACCATCTTCTGGAACCGGCCGATCTCCCAGTACCTCGAACTCTGGCGGCGCACGTACCAGCGCCTCCGGACGGAGTTCCCCAACCAGCTGATCGTCGGGCCGAGCTGCGCCTGCGTGCCGTCGACCAACCACGCGTTCTGGAACCAGTACCTGGACTTCGTGCGCTCGACAAACACGGTGCCGGACATCATCAGCTGGCACTCGCTGCCCGGTGACCCGGTCGCCAACGTCGCCGCCGCCAACGCCACCCTCGACCCGCGCGGCATCCCGCATCCCCGCCCCTACCAGATCAACGAGTACGGGGCGAGCAACGAGCAGAACCCGGCCGACGGCGCCTGGTACATCGCCCGCCTGGAGCGGGCCCGGGCGGACGGCCTGCGGGCCAACTGGGCCAGCGCCGGCAACCTGCACAACGACCTCGGCAACCTGCTGGTCCGCAACTCGGCCGGCCAGCATCAGCCCAAGGGCGAGTGGTGGGTCTACCGCTACTACGCCTCCCAGGCCGGACAGATCGTCTCGGTGACCGGCAGCCAGTCGTACGACGCGTACGCCACGAAGGCGAGCGGGGTGGCGAAGGTCCTGGTCGGTGGTGGTCGTACGACCGGGAACCTGGCCGTCAACCTGCAACGCCTCGACACGACAAGTGGCGTGGTGCAGAACAACCAGGTGCGGGTGCTCACGCAGCGCATCCCGTACAACAACGGTGGTGCGGTGCAGGGGCCGATCACGGTCTCGAACAGCGTCGTCACCGTGTCCAACAACAACGCCACCGTGACCCTGCCGTACGGCAACCAGAACGACACGTACACGGTGACCCTGCTGCCACCCTCCGAAGCGGGTTTCCAGTCGGTGGCGGTGGCCCAGCACTCCCAGCAGTGCCTGGACAACACCGGCCTGAGCACCGCCGACGGCAACGTCCAGCAGCAGTTCTACTGCGAGGGCGGTGACCAGCAGCTCTGGAACTTCCGGCCGGTCGCCGGCGTGGCCGACACCTACACGGTGGTCAACCAGCAGAGCGGCAAGTGCCTCGACGTCAGCGGCGTCTCCACCGCCAACGGCGCCGCCGTGACCCAGTGGACCTGCCAGAACGGGCTCAACCAGCAGTTCACCCTCCGGAAGGTGACCTACTCCGGTAACGACTCGCACGACTACCAGCTCGTCGCCCGGCACAGCGGCAAGTGTGTCGACGTCAACGGCGTCTCCACGGCGGCCCGGGCGACGGTCCTCCAGTGGACCTGCAACGCGGTCAGCCAGGGCAGCCCGCTGAACCAGACCTGGCGGGTCTGGGGGCGGTAGGCGTCGCGGAAGAGGTCAGGCGGTGGCCGTCGGCACGGGCGGCCACCGCCGGACTCCCGCCGGGCGGGCTTTCATTGACACTCATCGAAAATTGATCCTACGATTGCCGCGAATCGATTCGGCTGCCCCCGCCACCACCACCTGCGGCGTCGGCACCTCCACGCCGTCACGACTCCGAGGAGCCACCTCGTGCGAACCCCGTCCCCCTCCGGGCCAGGCATGGCCCGCGATGCCATCCCGAGACGTCGCCTCCCACGCCTGGCCGTCCTGGCCAGCGCGCTGGCCGGCGTCCTCGTCCTCGTCACCGTCGGTGCTGCGGCCGGCGCCGGATCGTCCGCCGCCGAGGCCGCCGCCGCGCCGCTGGCGGCCGCCGCCATCGCGCCCGGGCAGAGCACCACAATCGTCGGCGTCCCGTCCGGTCGATGCGTCGAGGTTCCCAACTCCAGCACCACCAACGGCACCCAGACCCAACTGTGGGACTGCAACGGCGCGGCCGGCCAGACCTGGACCTGGACGTCGAGCAAGCAGCTCACGGTGTACGGCAACAAGTGCCTGGACGCCTCCGGCCGAGGCACCACCAACGGCACCGCGGCGATCATCTGGGACTGCAACGGCCAGACCAACCAGCAGTGGAACGTCAACAGCAACGGCACCATCACCGGTGTGCAGTCCGGGCTGTGCCTGGACGCCAACGGCGCGGCCACCGCGAACGGCACCAAACTGATCCTCTGGGCCTGCAACGGCGGCGCCAACCAACAGTGGGCCTCGCCGAACACCCCGCCGACCACCACCCCGCCGACCACCACCCCGCCGACCACGACCCCGCCGCCGAGCGGCGCGCGCCCGTGCGACATCTACGCCTCCGGCGGCACCCCGTGCGTGGCGGCCCACAGCACGACGCGAGCCCTCTACGCGACGTACGCCGGCAACCTCTACCAGGTCCGGCGCTCGTCGGACAACACCACCCGCAACATCGGCCTGACCGGCACGGGCGGCACCGCCAACGCGGCGACGCAGGACTCGTTCTGCTCCGGCACGACCTGCGTGATCACCGTCGTCTTCGACCAGTCCGGGCGCGGAAACGACCTCTGGTACCAGGGGTCCAGCGTGGTTCCGGGCTCGCCGCAGAGCAGGCCGGCGACCGCGACCTCGGAGTCCCTGACGGTCGGCGGCGCCAAGGCGTACTCGCTCTACATCAATCCTGGCAACAGCTACTGGCGCGACGGGCACCTGACCGGCGTGCCGACCGGCGCGGCGCCCGAGGGCATGTACATGGTGACCAGCGGGACCCACGTCAACAGCGGCTGCTGCTTCGACTACGGCAACAGCGAGACGACGCGCAAGGCCGACGCCGCCGGCGCGATGGACGCCATCAACTTCGGCAAGCAGTGCTGGTTCGGCGGTTGCTCCGGCAGTGGTCCCTGGGTGCAGGCCGACCTGGAGTGGGGTCTGTTCCCCGGTGGCAGCAGCTCGTGGAACCCGAACCAGCGGGCGTTCACCAGCAAGTTCGTCACGGCGACGCTCAAGAACAACGGCACGTCCCGCTTCGCCATGAAGGGCAGCGACGCCCAGTCCGGCAGCCTCTACACGCTGTGGGACGGCTCGCTCCCGTCGGGATACAGCCCCATGAAGAAGCAGGGCGCGATCATCCTGGGCAGTGGCGGTGACTGCTGCAAGCCCGACGGGGGCGCGAACCTGAGCGCCGGCACCTTCTACGAGGGGGCCATGGTCGCCGGTTACCCGTCCGACGCGACCGAGAACGCGGTGCAGGCCAACGTGGTGACCGCCGGTTACCGCTGACCCCGTCGACGGCGGGCCTCGTCCGCCGGCCACCAGCGCCGAGAGCGGTGGTGGCCGGCGCGACGGGGTCCGCCGTCGTTCCGCTGTGGCGCTCGCTGGCAGCGGGCCGGTGCGCGCCGCGTCGGGTCGTGCACCTGTCGATGGTCAGGTCGTCGAGTCGTCTGCCGGTGCGGCGGCCGACGGGGGAGCGACCTCGGCGAGCGCGGTGCGAACGATCTCCAGCAGGTCGTCGCCCGGGTGGTCGATCCAGTGCTGGGTGGCGACGCGCAGGGCAGCCAGGAACGTCGCGGTCAGCAGACGGGAGCGCAGCTCCACCGCCGCGCCGGTGAGCCGGTGCGCAAGCTCCGCGGCCAGCTCGCGCTCGATCGCGGTGTACGCCGCCACCTGGTGCGCGGCCAGGCCGGGGTGCCCGCGCAGCTGCCGGCGTCGGGTCAGCCAGCTGCGGTCGCGATCATCCGATGATTCCCTGGTCACGTGTTCGGCCGCCCGGCTCAGCGCGGTCCACGGCGCCTCGCTGCCCGGCCGCTCGTGCACCAACTGCAACAGCCTGCGCAGGCGCACCGTGTCACCGTGGAAGAGCGCCTCCTCCTTGCTGGAGAAGTAGTTCGAGAACGTCCGCCGGGAGACGTTCGCGGCGTCGGCGATCGCCTCGATGGTCACGCCGTCGGGGCCCTGCTCGGCCGCGAGGCGCAGCGCTGACTCGTGCAGGGCGAGGCGGGTGGCCGCCTTCTTGCGCTCCCGTAGGCCGGTGATCTCGTCCATCGCGCTCAGCGTACGTCGAGTGACCGGCTTCTCAATGCGCAAACTTGCCGACTGGGCAAGATCGGTAGATGCTTGCGTGAGGCAACCAACTCAGGTGCGCGAATGCGCGGGTTCGTGAACCCATGGCGCTCGCCGCGCAGCCCTGTTCGACGTAGCCCTCGTCAACCACGACAAGCTGGAGGCCGCGCGATGAGCGCACCCACCACCACGGCCGGCGCGGAGCCGATGACCCACCGGCAGACGCTCGAGGCGCTCAGCGGTCTGCTGCTGGTGCTCTTCGTCGCGATGTTGAGCAGCACTGTCGTCTCGACCGCGCTTCCCAAGATCATCGGGTCGTTGAACGGCTCCCAGAACCAGTACACCTGGGTGGTCACCGCGACCCTGCTCACCGCGACCGCCACCACCCCGATCTGGGGCAAGCTGGCTGACCTGTTCAACAAGAAGCTCCTCATCCAGATCGCCATCGTGGTCTTCCTGGTGGGCTCCGTCATCGCCGGCTTCTCGCAGAGCGCGGGGCAGCTCATCGCCGCCCGCGCGTTCCAGGGCATCGGGGTCGGCGGCCTGCAGGCCCTCGTCCAGGTGGCGATCGCCGCCATGATCCCGCCGCGTGAGCGGGGCCGCTACAACGGCTACCTCGGCGGCGTCATGGCCGTCGCGACCGTCGGCGGCCCGCTGCTCGGCGGCCTCATCGTTGACACGTCCTGGCTGGGCTGGCGCTGGTGCTTCTTCGTGGGCGTGCCGGTCGCCGTCATCGCGCTGATCCTGCTCCAGGCGACCCTGCACCTGCCGACGCTGCGGCGGGAGAACGTCAAGATCGACTACCTGGGTGCCACCCTGATCGCCGCCGGCGTCAGCGTGCTGCTGATCTGGATCTCCTTCGTCGACGGGTCGTTCGCGTGGGTCTCCTGGCAGACCGGGGTCATGGTGGGCGGCGCGCTCCTCCTGCTCGCCCTCGCGGTCTGGGTGGAATCGCGGGCGGCCGAGCCGGTGGTTCCACTCGGCATCGTTCGCCAGCACACCACCGCGCTGGCCATCCTCGGCAGCCTCGCGGTCGGCATGGCCATGTTCGGCGGCGCGGTCTTCCTCGGCCAGTACTTCCAGATCGGCCGCGGCTACAGCCCGACGGAGGCCGGCCTGCTCACCATCCCGATGATGGCCGGCGTCCTCGGCTCCTCGATCGTCGCCGGCCGGCTGATCACCAGGACCGGGCGGATCAAGCCGTACATCGTCGCCGGTTCGATCATCCTGGTCGCCGGGTTCGCGCTGCTCGGCACCATCGACCACGAGACGTCGCTCGTCCTGGTCGGCGTCGCCATGTTCATCGTCGGCACCGGCGTCGGCATGACCATGCAGAACCTCGTCCTCGCCGTCCAGAACACGGTGGCCCTCAAGGACATCGGCGCGGCCAGCTCCAGCGTCGCGTTCTTCCGGTCGCTCGGCGGCACCATCGGTGTCTCGGTGCTCGGCGCCGTCCTCGCCCACCGGGTCACCGACCAGATCACGCGCGACCTGACCGCCGCCGGGATCCCTGCCTCCGGCGCCGGCGGCGACAGCAACCTCAACATCACCGCGCTGCCCGAGGGGATCCAGCACATCGTGCGGGCCGCGTACGGCGACGCCACCGGGCACATCTTCCTCATCTCGGCCGCCATCGGGGTGGTCGGCGTCATCGCCGCGCTCCTGCTCCGGCCGGTGACCCTGCGGACCAGCCTCGACCTGCCGGACGCCGCCACGACGGCGGTCGGCGCCGACGCGGTCGACGGGGCGCCCGCGTTCGACCAGGTCTCCGTCGACCCCGCGCCGAGGGGGACGCCCGACCGGCGCTGACGTCCGACCGCAGCGGGCCGCCACCGTCTGGAGACGGT
>NZ_JBFAPG010000256.1:0-8976 GCF_040675595.1 Micromonospora sp. NPDC049580 | reverse complement strand
TACGACATCACCGTCGAGCACCTCGCCGACTGGATCGCCACCCGCGGCTACGCCACCAGCTGACCCCACCCAGCACCACCACCGACAAGGGCCGGACCCCACCACGGGGCCCGGCCCTTTCGGCATGCCGTCAGCCGGCAGCGAGGCAGGCACGAAGCGCGCCCCCGCGCCGAATGGCCCGGTTCCTCAGCCCACCTGCCCAAGACATGAGCAGATCTTGGACAGTTTCCGTTATCGGCTAACGGAAACTGTCCAAGATCTGTGCGTTCAGGCTGCGGCGGTGCGGTCGGAGACGGGTTCGGAGGCGGGTGAGGCGGCCCCTTGGCTGCTCCGAGCCACGTCGGCGTCGGCGTGGGCGTCGGCACGCACGACCGGCGGCTCTGGCGCATGGTCCGACGCGGCTACCGCGCGCCATGGCGCACACAGCCGGTTGCGGGTCAGCCGCCGGAGTCGTCCATCTCGGCGCCCTCGGGGACGGTGTCGTCGTCCCGGCTGGCCAGCCAGCCGTCCGGCAGGGCGACCTTGCCCGGCGAGTTGGTACGCCCGCGCGGCTGACCCAGTGCGGCCACCGGAAACGGCTCCGCCGGGTCGAGCTTGCCGAGCAGGTCGTCGAGCTGGGCCAGGCTCTCGATCATCGCCAGCGAACGGCGCAGCTCGCCGCCCACGGGGAAGCCCTTCAGGTACCAGGCGACGTGCTTGCGGAAGTCGGTGCAGCCGTCGCGCTCACCCCGGGCGGGGTTGCGGGCGCCCGCCACGAACTGGTCGACGAGCAGCTCGGCGTGCCGGCGCATGGTCACCGCCACCTCGCCGAGGGTGGGCAGACGCCGTTCCGGCCGACCGTTGAAGGCGGCCTCCAGGTCGGCGAAGAGCCACGGCCGGCCGAGGCAGCCCCGGCCGACCACCACGCCGTCGACCCCGGTGTGGGCGACCATCCGCAGCGCGTCGTCGGCCTCCCAGATGTCGCCGTTGCCGAGGACCGGCACGTCGAGGGCCTGCTTCAAGGTGGCGATCGCGTCCCAGTCGGCGGTGCCCGAGTAGCGCTGGGCGGCCGTCCGCCCGTGCAGGGCCACCGCGGCGACGCCGGCGTCCTGGGCGGCGAGCCCCGCTTCGACGTACGTCAGGTGGTCGTCATCGATGCCCTTGCGCATCTTCACGGTGACCGGCACCCCGGAGGGTGCGGCGGCGTCCACCGCGGCCCGCACCAGGCGGGCGAAGAGCCGGCGTCGCCACGGGAGCGCCGCGCCGCCGCCGCGCCGGGTGACCTTGGGTACGGGGCAGCCGAAGTTGAGGTCGATGTGGTCGGCCAGGTTGCGCTCGACGACGATCCGCACGGCGGCGGCGGTGACCTCCGGGTCGGTGCCGTAGAGCTGGAGGCTGCGCGGCTGTTCGTCGTCGCCGAACGCGATCATGCGGAGCGTCTTCGGGTTGCGCTCGACCAGCGCACGGGTCGTGATCATCTCGCAGACGTAGATGCCGCCGCCCTGCTCGCGGCAGAGCCGGCGGAATCCGACGTTCGTGATCCCGGCCATCGGCGCGAGCACCACCGGCGGCGACACCTGGTACGGCCCGAGGGCCAACGGGCGCAGCGCGGGAACGGTCGAGGCGGTCACCGCACAAGTGTACGGGGCCCCGACCGGCGCTTTCCGCGTCGGCCGGGGCCCCGTGCCCACCGTCTCAGCAGCCGGGGAGGCGCTCGATGAGGTAACGCTCGACCTGGTCCAGCGAGACGCGCTCCTGGCCCATGGTGTCCCGGTTGCGCACCGTCACGGCGTTGTCGTCCAGCGTGTCGAAGTCGACGGTCACGCAGAACGGGGTGCCGATCTCGTCCTGCCGGCGGTAGCGGCGGCCGATCGCCTGCGAGTCGTCGAACTCCACCACCCAGCGCTTGCGCAGCAGCGCGGCGAGGTCCTTCGCCTTGGGCGACAGCGCCTCGTTGCGGGACAGCGGCAGCACCGCCACCTTCACCGGGGCCAGCCGCGGGTCGAACCGCATCACCGTGCGCTTGTCCACGCCGCCCTTGGTGTTCGGCGCCTCGTCCTCGTCGTACGCCTCCAGCAGGAAGGCGAGCACCGCGCGGGTCAGACCGGCGGCCGGCTCGATGACGTACGGCATCCAGCGCTCGCCCTTGGTCTGGTCGAAGTACGACAGGTCGACGCCGGAGTGCTTGCTGTGCGTGGAGAGGTCGAAGTCGGTGCGGTTGGCGACACCCTCCAGCTCGGCGAACTCGGTCCCGCCGAACTGGAAGCGGTACTCGATGTCGACAGTGCGCTTCGAGTAGTGCGAGAGCTTCTCGGCAGGGTGCTCGTAGAGGCGCAGATTGTCCGCCGACAGGCCGAGGTCGAGGTACCACTTCCAGCGCTCCTGGAGCCAGTACTCGTGCCACTCTTCGTCGGTGCCCGGCTCGACGAAGAACTCCATCTCCATCTGCTCGAACTCGCGGGTCCGGAAGATGAAGTTGCCCGGGGTGATCTCGTTGCGGAACGACTTGCCGGTCTGCGCGATGCCGAACGGCGGCTTCTTGCGGGCGACCGTCTCGACGTTCTTGTAGTTGACGAAGATGCCCTGCGCGGTCTCCGGGCGCAGGTAGTGCAGCCCTTCGTCGCTCTCCACCGGGCCGAGGTAGGTCTTCATCAGGCCGTTGAACATCTTGGGCTCGGTGAAGGTGCCCTTGTTGCCGCAGTTGGGGCAGTTGATCTCGGCGAGCGAGGCCGGCGGGTGGCCGTGCTTGGCCTCGTACGCCTCCTCCAGGTGGTCGGCCCGGAACCGCTTGTGGCAGAACTGGCACTCGGTGAGCGGGTCGACGAACTCGGCGATGTGGCCGGACGCCTCCCACACCTTGCGGGCCAGGATCACCGCGGAGTCGAGGCCGACGACGTCGTCGCGCTGCTGGACCATGGTCTTCCACCACTGCCGGCGGACGTTCTCCTTCAGCTCCACGCCGAGCGGACCGTAGTCCCACGCCGATCGGGTGCCTCCGTAGATCTCGCTGGAGGGGAAGACGAAGCCTCGGCGCTTGGCGAGACTGACGACGGCGTCGATACGGTCGACTGGCATGTTTCCTCCTACGCCGGCTGGCGGTCGGCGGGGGCGAGATGTGGATGGATCGGGTCGGTTCGGGACAACGGTACGACCACCGGCGTCCCGAGCCCAGCAGAATACCGGGGGCGGGTCAGCTCACCCCGCACACCTCCATGCCGCCGGTCTGACCGTCCTGGCCCAGGCTGACCTGCTGTCGCTCCCGGTCGCCGCCGTCGAGGGTCACGTCGACTCCGACGGTCAGGTTGGTGGTGTCCACCTCACCCACCCGGAACGCGGTGACCTGCGGCTCGGCGGCCGCCCGCCGCTCGAACTCGGGGCGGGACTCGCGCCGCTGCGCGTCGTCGCAGAGCTGGTCGTACGCCCGGCCGTAGTTTCGCTCGACGAGCGCCTGGTAGTAGTCGCCGGTCACCGTGCGGCCCTGCTCGCGTACCGCCTGCACGCCGCTCACGGCCAGGCCGACGACGGCCGCGCCTCCTCCGCCACAGCAGAGCAGCACGGCGAGGGCGCCGACGCCGAGGCCGATCCAGAGCCGGGTCCGGCGGCCCTCGGTGGGCGGCGCGGCGAACGGCGGAGCCACACCGGGACCGGGCGGCGGGGCGGGTGCGGTCATAGGAGCAGGGTAGTGCCCGGCGGCTCAGCGGTAAGGACCTGCGGCCCGATCACTCTCGGCGACCACCACGGCTCCCCCGGGCGCGGCGCTGGCCAGCGCCTCGTACGCGGACGGCTCGTCGACCGACTCGGCGAGCAACGGCACCGCTGTCACCTTGACCTCGAAGGCGCCCAGCGCCCGCCGGTAGGTGCCGACCGACTCCCACTCGGTGACGAGTGACCAGTACCGGGGGTCGTCCAGGGCTCGGACCAACTGGCCGCGCAGGTAGCCCGGGCAGGCGGCCAGCGCGGTGAGGGCGGCGTGCGCCCGTTCGGTGAAGCCGTCGGCGACATCGACGTCGACCACGAACCGGTTGGTCACCAGCACCGGGGGTTCCTCCTCGTAGAGTCTGTGGGATGCAGCGTACGCAGCGCCCTCTGCTGGCCCGGTTGGCCGGGGCGAACCCGACGTCGGTGTTCCTGCTCACCCTGGTGGTGGTGCTGGTGGCGTTCTTCACGCCGGGGGTGGTCGGCGGGCTGCTGACGCTGGCCCTCGCCGCCGCCCTGATCGCCCTGTTGGCGACCACCTGGCCGGTTCAGGCCCCGCAGACCCGGCTGATCCGGCTGCTGATGCTGACCCTGCTGGTCACTGTGGGCCTCGCGAAGCTGCTCTGACATGCAAGCATGCGTTTTTGACAATCATTGTCGTTACCACGGACAGTTGGGGACATGACCAACCGCACCACGTCCCGCGTCCTGGCCGCCGCGACCGCCCTGCTCGCCCTGGGCGCCGTCGCCGGCTGCTCCACCGGCGGCGCGGCCGGCGCCGATCCCCAACGGGTCGACGTGGTGGCCGCGTTCTACCCACTCCAGTTCATCGCCGAGCGCGTCGGCGGTGACGCGGTCCACGTGACCAACCTGGCCAAGCCCGGCGCCGAGCCGCACGACCTGGAGCTGAGCCCTCGCCAGGTCGGCCAGGTCACCGAGGCCGAGCTGATCGTCTACCTCAAGGGCTTCCAGCCCGCGGTGGACGAGACGGTCGCGCAGGACGACGACGCCCGGGTGTTCGACGTGGCCGGCGTGCAGCCGCTGTTGGACGCGAGCGCCGGCGGCCACAACCACGAGGGTGCGGAGGAGCAGGGCGAGGAGCAGCACGCTCACGCCAAGGACCCGCACGTCTGGCTCGACCCGACCCGGCTCGCCGCCATCGGCGATCAGCTCGCCCAGCGGCTCGGCGAGGTCGACGCGGACCACGCCGCCGACTACACCGCCCGGGCCACGGCGCTGCGCGCCGACCTGACGGCCCTCGACGGCGAGTTCACTAAGGGCCTCGCGACCTGCCAGCGGCGGGAGATCGTGACCAGCCACACCGCGTTCGGCTACCTGGCCGACCGCTACCGGCTCGAACAGGTCGGCATCACCGGGCTGAGCCCGGACGTCGAGCCCTCGCCGCAGCGGCTCGCCCGGGTCATCGAGGATGCGAAGGCGCACCACGCCACCACGATCTTCTTCGAGGCGCTGGTCAGCCCGAAGGTCGCCGAGACCATCGCCGGTCAGGTCGGCGCGAAGACCGCGGTGCTCGACCCGATCGAAGGACTCGCCGCGGGCAGCGGCTCGGACTACCTTTCGGTGATGCGTACCAACCTGCAGACCCTGCGGACGGCGTTGAGCTGCTCGTGAGCACCCCCGTCATCACCGTCGAGCACGGCGCGGTCGGCTACGACGGCCGCCCGGTGCTCCGGGACGTCTCGCTCACCGTGACCGCCGGGGAGGTGGTCGCGGTGCTCGGCGCCAACGGCTCCGGCAAGTCCACGCTGATCCGCGCGATCCTCGGCCTGGTGCCGCTCACCGCCGGCTCGATCACCCTCTTCGACCGGCCGTTGCGCCAGTTCCGCCAGTGGCAGCGCATCGGGTACGTCCCGCAGCGCCTCGGCGCCGGCGGAGGCGTGCCCGCCACCGTCCGCGAGGTGGTGGCGTCCGGCCGACTGGCCCGCCGCGGGATCCTGCGCCCGCCCGGCGCGGCCGACCGGGCCGCCGTCGACGCGGCCCTGCGCGCGGTCGGGCTCGCCGACCGGGCCACCGACCCGGTGTCCACCCTCTCCGGCGGTCAGCAGCAGCGCACCCTCATCGCCCGTGCGCTGGCCGGCCGGCCGGAGCTGCTGATCCTCGACGAGCCCACCGCCGGGGTGGACGCGGCCAGCCAGGAGGCGTTCGCGGGCGCGCTGCGCGACTTCGTCGCCGACGGCGGGACGGTGCTGCTGGTGGCACACGAGCTGGGCCCGCTGCGACCGGTGATCAGCCGGGCGGTCGTCGTCCACCAGGGCGGCGTCTGTCACGACGGCCCGGTTCCGGACCCGGCCGGCCACCACGCGGAGCCCGACCACGACCACGTGCACCCGCACGGTCCCGACGAGCCCGCCGGGCTGTGGAGCAACTGACCATGGAACTCTTCCAGTACCCCTACATGCAACGCGCCCTGATCGGCGCGCTGGTGATCGGCCTGGCCGCGCCGGCGCTCGGCATCTACCTGGTGCAGCGCCGACTGACGCTGATCGGCGACGGCATCGGCCACGTGGCGTTGACCGGCGTCGGCGCAGGCCTGCTCCTCAACCGCTCGCCGGTGCTGGTGGCGGTGATCGTCGCCACGGTCGGCGCGATCGCCATCGAGGTGGTCCGCGCGCGCGGGCGGACCTCCGGCGACCTGGCCCTGGCGCTGCTCTTCTACGGCGGCATCGCCGGCGGCGTCCTGCTGGTCGGCCTCTCGGACGCGACCAGCGCCAACCTCAACGCCTACCTGTTCGGGTCCCTGCTCTCCACCTCGACCACCGACCTGATCACCGTCGGCGTGCTCGGCGCGGCGATCCTGCTCACCATGATCGTGCTGCGGCCGGCGCTCTTCGCGATCAGCCACGACGAGGAGTACGCCCGCGTGTCCGGCCTGCCGGTGCGCACCCTCAACCTGCTGATCGCGGTCACCACAGCGGTCACGGTGACCATCGCGATGCGGGCCGTCGGAGTGCTGCTGATCAGCGCGCTGATGGTGGTTCCGGTGGCCACCGCCCAGCAGGTCACCCGGGGCTTCCGCAGCACGATGACCGCCGCGA
This sequence comes from Micromonospora sp. NPDC049580, assembly GCF_040675595.1. NCBI lineage: Bacteria > Bacillati > Actinomycetota > Actinomycetes > Micromonosporales > Micromonosporaceae > Micromonospora > Micromonospora sp. NPDC049580. The sequence continues at coordinate 2,245 of NZ_JBFAPG010000256.1, read as the reverse complement.
TGGCGCTCGGGTTCTTCGCCGCCGGCTCCGGCGTCTGGGTGGCGGCCACCGCCGACACCCCGCCCGGCGCCTCGGTGGTGCTGCTGGCGATCGCCTCGTTCCTGGTGGTGGCCGTGGCTGGCGCGCTCTGGCGGGCGGTACGCCGCCGCACCGCGCCGGCCCCCGTACCGGCGCCGGAACCGCACGAGGTCGTCCTGCACTGAGCCCGATCGGCGGATGTCGGTGGTATTGGTTACCGTTGCAAGATGACCAGCGCAACAGGCTACGAGGGTTTCGACGGAGCCAGCGAGTTGCTCCGGGCCCTGTCGGCGCCCATCCGGCTGGCCATCGTCAGCGAGCTGGCCAGCGGCGAGCGGTGCGTGCACGAGCTGGTGGAGAAGCTGGGCGCGGCACAGCCGCTGGTGTCCCAGCACCTGCGGGTGCTGCGCGGGGCGGGCGTGGTGCGGGGCTCCCGCCGGGGCCGGGAGATCGCCTACAGCCTGGTCGACGAGCACGTCGCGCACATCGTGGCGGACGCGGTCAGCCACGCCGGGGAGGGATCATGAGCGAGAGCGGCGCCGCGGTGCGCAACACCCGGCAGCGCTCGGCGGTGAGCGCGCTGCTGGGCGAGATGGAGGGCTTCCACAGCGCCCAGGACCTGCACGCGATGCTCCGGCAGCGCGGTGAGCGGGTCGGCCTCACGACTGTCTACCGCACCCTGCAGGGGCTGGCCGACGCGGGCGAGATCGACGTGATGCGCCCGCCGGGCGGCGAGCACCTCTACCGCCGGTGCAGCGAGGGGCACCACCACCACCTGGTCTGCCGGGCCTGCGGGCGTACGGTCGAGGTGGCCGGCCCCGCGGTGGAGAGCTGGGCCGACCGGGTCGCCGCGCAGCACGGCTACGCCGACGTCAGCCACACCCTGGAGATCTTCGGCACCTGCCCGGCCTGCGTCCGCTGACCAGCGTGGCCGACCTTCGGTTCCGCCCGGTCCAGCCGGTGGGCGACACCGTCGCGTTCGGGGGCCTGCGGCTCGCCTGATCGCCGATCCCCCGGCCGGGCGTCGGTGGCGGGGAGCGGAGCCTGCGGCGCCCCCGGGCCGGGGTCACCCCGGCCACCGATCGACGGGTGCCGGGCGGGGACCGTTCGTGGCACGCTGTCCGGCGTGAAGATCTACGCCGATCGGTTTCCGACCGCCGTCCGCCAGTTGCTCACCGACCTGCTCGTCGTCGCCTGGGTGTACGTCGCGATCCGCGCCGCGCTCTGGCTGCACGACCTGGTGCAGAAGCTCGCCGTACCCGGGCAGAAGCTGGAGGGCGCCGGCAGTGGCCTCGCCGACAACCTCGCCGACGCCGGCGGCAAGGTCCGGCGGGTGCCGCTGGTCGGTGACGAGCTGACCGCGCCCTTCCAGCGGGCCGCCGACGCCGCCCGGGGTCTCGCCGACGCCGGCCGCGACCAGCAGCACCTGGTCGACCAGCTCGCCCTCGCCCTCACCGTCGCGGTGCTGATCTTCCCGCTCGGCCTGGTGCTCTTCGGTTGGCTGCCGCTGCGGCTGCGCTGGATGCGCCGGGCCGGATCGGCCGCGAAGCTGGCCGCCGGGCCGGCCGGGCGGGATCTGCTCGCGCTACGCGCGCTGGCCACCCAGCCGCTGGGCCGGCTGACCCGGATCGCGCCGGACGTCGCCGAGGCGTGGCGACGTGGCGACGACGACACCGTCGAGGCCCTGGCCGCCCTGGAGCTACGCCAACTCGGCCTGCGCAGCAGAGGCCGCTGAACCTGCGGTACGCCCCTGGCTTGATCCACACCAGATCGCCGATGTGGGTCTGTCCGGGCCGCCGGATGCCCCCACCTCGGCGACCTGGTGTGGATCGACCACCAGCTGCCGTCGCGTGCCACAGCCTGCGTCGGCATCCCGGCCGTTAAGGTCTTCGGGTGTTCTACTTCCTGATCGTCATCGCCGTACTGCTGCTCGGCTACGCCGCCGTCCTGGTCTCCCTCGTCCGCCGGGGCAGGAAGATCCCACCCGCGGCGTACCTCGCCCTGGCCGGGCTCAACGGTCTGATCCTGGCGGGGGTGCTGGCCTGGGCGGTCGCCCGCTGACAGCGCGCCGGGCAGCCAGGCCACGCCGCGGCGGCACGGCAGGCGCAAACGCAGCACGGCAAGCGCGGCCGGCACGGCAAGCGCGGCCGGCACGGCAAGCGCGGCCGGCACGGCAAGCGCGGCCGGCACGGCAAGCGCGGCCGGCACGGCAAGCGCGGCCGGCACG
>NZ_JBFAPG010000255.1:0-8976 GCF_040675595.1 Micromonospora sp. NPDC049580 | reverse complement strand
CTGCCCGCCGTCGGTCTTCTTCGCCTCCGGCTTGGCCGCCGGGGCAGCCGCCGCCGGCATGCCGGGCACGATGCCGGCGAGCCCGGAGAGCATCTGACCGAGCTGCGAGGTGACCGCGTCCTTCTGCCGGGTGAGGTCCTCGACCTCGCGGCGGGCGGCCTGCGTGGTCAGCTCGGCCTCGGTGCGCGCCTCGGTGAGCAGGCGCTGCGACTCGGCCTTGGCCTCGTTGAGCGTCTTCTCGGAGTGCGCCTTGGCCTTGTCGATGGTCTCGGCGGCGTTGCGCTCCGACTCGACCCGGCGGGCCTCGGCGCGCTGCTCGATCTCCTTGGCGCGCTCCTGCGCGGCCCGGGCGCGCTGCTCGGCCTCGCTGACCATCTTCTGGGTCTGCGCGACCTGGGCGGCATGCCGCTCGGACTCCTCGCGCTCGGCCTTCTCGCGCCGCTCGGCCAGCTGCAGCTCCAGAGCCTGCAGGTCCTTGTCGCGCTTGTCCCGTGCGTCGGTGAGCAGCTTGGTGGCCTCGGCGCGCTTCTCCTCGGCCTCGCGGGCGGCCTTCGAGCGGTGCTGGGTGATCTCCCGCTCGGCGGTGGCCCGGAGGGTGGCCACCTCCCGCTCGACGGTCGACTTCAGCTCGGCCACCTCGTGCGCCGTCACCGTACGCAGCTGCTTGGTCTCGCGGTCGGCGTCGGCGCGCAGCGTGTCGGCCTCGCGGCGGGCCTGCACCCGGACCTCGGCGGCCTCGCGCTCGGCGGCGGTGCGCAGGTTGCCGGCCTCGCGCTCGGCGCTGGCCTTCATCGCGGCGGCCTCGGCGCGGGCCTTGTCCGTGATCTCCCGGGCCTCGAGGCGGGCGGCGGAGAGGATGCCCTCGGACTCGCGCTTGGCCTCGTTGCGGTGGTCGTTGGCCTGCTCCTCGGCGAGCCGGAGGATCTGCTCGACGCGGGTGCCGAGCCCGGAGAGGGTGGGCCGGCTGTTCTCTTCGAGCTGCTTGTTCGTGTCGGTGAGCTTCTGCTCCAGCGCACTCATGCGCTGCTCGGCCTGGCGGAGGCGACGCTGGGCGTCGTTCATCCGCTGCTCAGCCTCGGCACGGGCCTGCTCGGACTGGGTCAGCGCGGCGGTCATCCGGCCGATGAAGTCATCGACCTGGTGAGTGTTGTATCCGCGCAGGCCAACGGTGAAATCTGGCTGCGAGTTCGCGTTATCGAAGAACGCGAGAGGGGAGGACTGCTGCTGGGGCATTGGGACATACTGGCAGACGCCCCAGGGTGCTTCGCAAGAGCGGTGCGGAGCTTTCGTGTCCTCATTACATGGTCAACTGACCTGGCCGCCGAGGCCGGACCAATCGGCGATCTTGGCAGGTCCCGGGCGGGACGGGCGCCACGCAGCGTGACACGAAAAAGGGCCACGGGTGCGCCCCGTGGCCCTTTGTTCGATCCGGATGGGTTCCCGCTAATGGGGGTGGAAGAACAATGGCCGATCACCGCATTGGCCACCGGCTGCTCATCCGTCCGGCCGGTGGCCCGCTCAGTGCCCCCGGAACCGGTTGATCGCTTCCTCGTGCCGGGCCCGCAACTCCCCGTCACGGACGCCCAACCCGTCGGCGGGCGCGAGGCAGCGCACCCCGACCTTGCCCTGGTGCGCGTTGCGGTGGACCTCGTACGCGGCCTGACCGGTCTGCTCCAACGGGTAGGTACGCGACACCGTCGGGTGCACCTTGCCGAGCGCGACCAGGCGGTTGGCCTGCCACGCCTCGTGGTAGTTGGCGAAGTGGCTGCCCACGATCCGCTTCAGGTGCATCCACAGGTAGCGGTTGTCGTACTGGTGCTGGAACCCGCTGGTGGACGCGCAGGTGACGATGGTGCCGCCACGGCGGGCCACGTAGACGCTCGCGCCGAACGTCTCCCGTCCCGGGTGCTCGAAGACGATGTCCGGGTCTTCGCCCCCGGTCAGCTCGCGGATCCGCTCGCCGAAGCGCCGCCACTCGTCCTGGTCCTGGGTCTGCTCGTCCTTCCAGAACCGGAAGCCCTCGGCTGCCCGGTCGATGACCAGCTCCGCGCCCATCCGGCGGCACAGCTCGGCCTTCTCCGGCGAGGAGACCACGCAGACCGGGATCGCGCCCCCGTTGAGGGCCATCTGGGTGGCGTACCCGCCGAGGCCGCCGGAGGCACCCCAGATCAGCACCACGTCACCCTGCTTCATGTTGGCGCCGTGGTGTGAGACGAGCTGCCGGTACGCGGTGGAGTTGACCAGCCCGGGGCTGGCCGCCTCCTCCCAGCTCAGGTGCCGCGGCTTGGGCATCAGCTGGTTGGCCTTGACCACGGCCAGCTCGGCCAGGCCGCCGAAGTTCGTCTCGAAGCCCCAGATCCGCTGCTGCGGGTCGAGCATGGTGTCGTCGTGGCCGGCGGCGTCCTCCAGCTCGACGGAGAGGCAGTGCGCGACGACCTCGTCGCCGGCCGCCCACCGGGTCACCCCCGGGCCGGTACGCAGCACCACGCCGGCCGCGTCCGAGCCGACCACGTGGTACGGCAGGTCGTGCCGGCGGGTCAGCTCGGAGACCCGGCCGTAGCGCTGGAGGAACTTGAAGGTGGACACCGGCTCGAAGATGCTGGTCCACACCGTGTTGTAGTTGATCGCGCTGGCCATCACCGCGATCAGCGCCTCGCCCGGCGCCAGCTCCGGCGTCGGCACCTCCTGCACGTGCAGCGCCTTGCGAGGGTCCTTGTCCCGGGTGGCCATGCCGTCGAACATCCGGGCCTCCTCGGCGCGGACGACCACGCCTCGGTAACTCTCCGGCACGGGCAGTCCGGCGACGCCCGCCAGCTCGCGGTCCGGATCGTTCGATTCCTCCGCCGCCATGATCGCTTCGAGGATGTCCTGCACGGTGACCTCCGGTTCGTCCCCGCACCCGCACGGGCCGGGTGCTGCCATCGTCGGGGCCGATGGACACGACCACCATGTCGGCATTCGACACATCCGGCCCCGGTCGCGCTCCTGTGGGCCGGGACGTTACTGAACGGTAGCTAGGGCGGGAAGTCCTCTGTGAAAAACTGCATCCACCAATGCGTGAAGGTGCCCGGCCGCCCCGCCAACCACGCACAGACGTGCGCGCCCACCCCCCTGCCCCACCCACGACCCACTCCCTGACCCACCGGGGATGGGCGGGGGGGTCAGTGGGCCGGGGATGGGCGGGGGTCAGTGGGCCGGGGATGGGCGGGGGTCGGTGGGCCGGGGTGGGCGGGTCAGGGGGTGGGGGTCAGTGGGTGGGGGCGGGTTCCACGAGTTCGATCAGGACGCCGCCGGCGTCCTTGGGGTGCACGAAGTTGATCCGGCTGTCGGCGGTGCCGCGGCGCGGGGCGTCGTAGAGCAGTCGTACGCCCCGCTCGCGCAGCGCCGCGCAGGCCACGTCGATGTCCGCCACGGTGTACGCGACCTGCTGCACGCCCGGCCCGTTGCGGTCGAGGAACTTCGCGATCGTCGACTCCGGGGTGAGCGGGGCCAGCAGTTGCACGCAGCCGCCCTCGGCGGTCGGCCCGACGGTCAGCATCGCTTCCCGTACGCCCTGCTCGGCGTTGGTCTCGGTGTGTACGCAGCGCATCCCGAAGGTCCGCTGGTAGAAGTCGATGGCGGCATCCAGGTCGGCGACGGCGATGCCGACGTGGTCAATCTTGCGAAGCCCGATGTCTGTGACGTAGTCCGCACCGGGCTCGACGGGGGAGTTCTCAGCCATGGCGCTAGTCTGGCCGAACAATCGTTAAGGCGTACAGCTCGGCACCCCCCTCGGAGGCAGGCATGGCTTCGGTGATCGTCAGCGGCGCGCGGACCCCGATGGGGCGGCTGCTGGGCAACCTCAAGGACCTCCCGGCCACCAAGCTCGGCGGGATCGCCATCAAGGCGGCCCTGGAGCGGGCCGGCGTCAGCCCGGACCAGGTCCAGTACGTGATCATGGGCCAGGTGCTCCAGGCGGGCGCCGGGCAGATCCCGGCCCGGCAGGCGGCGGTCGAGGCCGGCGTGCCGATGTCGGTGCCGGCGCTGACCATCAACAAGGTCTGCCTCTCCGGCCTGGACGCGATCGCCCTGGCCGACCAGCTCATCCGGGCCGGCGAGTTCGACATCGTGGTGGCCGGCGGCATGGAGTCGATGACCAACGCCCCGCACCTGCTGATGGGCCAGCGCACCGGCTACAAGTACGGCGACGTGGTGGTCAAGGACCACATGGCGCACGACGGGCTCAGCGACGCCTGGGACTGCTGCTCCATGGGCGAGTCGACCGAGCGGCTCGGCACGAAGCACGGCATCTCCCGCGAGGAGCAGGACGCCTTCGCCGCGGCCAGCCACCAGCGGGCCGCCGCCGCGCAGAAGAACGGCCACTTCGCCGAGGAGATCACCCCGGTGCTGATCCCGCAGCGCAAGGGTGACCCGGTGGTGATCAGCGACGACGAGGGCATCCGCCCGGACACCACCGTCGAGTCCCTGGCCAAGCTGCGTCCCGCCTTCGCCAAGGACGGCACGATCACCGCCGGCAGTTCCTCGCCGATCTCCGACGGCGCCGCCGCCGTGGTCGTCATGAGCAAGGCCAAGGCCAACGAGCTGGGCCTGACCTGGCTGGCCGAGATGGGTGCCCACGGCAACGTCGCCGGCCCGGACAACTCCCTGCACTCGCAGCCGTCCAACGCGATCAACCACGCCCTGAAGAAGGGCGGCCTGAGCGTCGAGGACCTGGATCTCATCGAGATCAACGAGGCGTTCGCGCAGGTCGGCATCCAGTCCACCCGCGACCTCGGCATCAGCCCCGACAAGGTCAACGTCAACGGCGGCGCGATCGCGCTGGGCCACCCGATCGGCATGTCCGGTGCGCGTCTCGTCCTGACCCTCGCCCTGGAGCTGAAGCGGCGCGGCGGCGGCACCGGCGCGGCCGCTCTCTGCGGCGGCGGCGGCCAGGGCGACGCGCTGATCATCCACGTGCCGGGAAGCGCAGCGGCTGCACAGTGAGCGATGCGATCGAGGGCGTCCCGGCGGCGGCCACCACGTCCGTGCGCCGCAGCCGGGACGTGCCGCTGCTGGTCGAGCGGGCCCGCACCGGTGACCCCCGTGCGGTGGCCCGCCTGATCACCCTGGTGGAGAACGGCGACACCCTGCTGCCGGCGATCGCCGCCGCGTTGGCGCCGTACGCCGGGCAGGCCCAGGTCGTCGGGCTCACCGGCTCGCCGGGGGTGGGCAAGTCCACCACCACCAACGAGCTGGTCCGCGCGCTGCGGGCACGTGGGCACCGGGTCGGCGTGCTGGCGGTCGACCCGTCCAGCCCGTTCACCGGCGGGGCGATCCTCGGCGACCGGGTGCGTATGCAGGACCACGCCACCGATCCGGGCGTCTACATCCGGTCGATGTCCAGCCGCGGGCACCTCGGCGGGCTGGCCGCGGCGACACCGCAGGCGGTCCGCGTGCTGGAGGGCGCCGGCTGTGACGTGGTGCTGGTGGAGACCGTCGGCGTCGGGCAGGCCGAGGTGGAGGTCGCCTCGCTGGCCGACACCACGCTCGTGCTGCTCGCCCCCGGCATGGGGGACGCGATCCAGGCGGTCAAGGCCGGCATCCTGGAGATCGCCGACGTGTTCGTGGTCAACAAGGCCGACCGGGACGGCGTCGACGCCACCGTCCGCGACATCCAGGGCATGATCGCCCTGGGTGAGCGCGGCCCGGGCCAGTGGCGGCCCCAGGTGGTCCGGTCGGTCGCGGCCCGGGGCGAGGGCATCGACGACATCGCCGCCGCCATCGACAAGCACCGGGGCTGGCTAGTCGAGCACGGCGAGCTGCGCCGCCGCCAGGAGGCGCGGGCCGCCGCCGAGATCGAGGCCATCGCGCTCGGCGCCCTCCGCGCCAGGATCGGCTCACTGCGCGACGGTACGGAGCTGAGCACGCTCGCCGCCACGGTGGCCGAGGGTGGTCTCGACCCGTACGCGGCGGCGGACACCCTGCTCGCCCAGCTCGCCCGGTGACCGTCCACGCCGGACAGCCCTGCGCTGCCCGACCCTTGTAGGCTCGCACCGCCCCACGGCGGTGGGGTCGGCGTGAGGAGCAGGGGGAGTGGGCATGGATCACGAGGCGACCCAAGAGCTGAGCGCGACGACGGCGCCGGCCGGCGGCACGACGCAGGTCGCCGACGAGGTGATCGAGAAGATCGCCGTCGCGGCGGCTCGCGCGGTGCCCGGGGTTGCCGAGCTGGGCGGCGACGTCGCCCGGTTCTTCAACTCCGTCCTCGACCGGGTCGGGCTGGACCAGGTGGGCGACGCCCGGCGGGGCTGCTCGGCACACGTGACCGGCGACGCCGCCGTGGTCAACCTGGTGCTGGTGATCGAGGCCGGTCAGCCGGTGCCGGAGATCACCGGGCAGGTGCGGGCCCGGGTCACCGAGGCCGTCGAGGCGTACGGGCTGCGGGTCGACGAGGTCAACATCCGGGTCGACGACGTGGCGATGGGCGCTTCCGCCGCTCCCACGCTCTGACCTGGTTACTCGTCGGTACGAGCTTACTTAGCGATCGTTCAGGCCAGGGCTCTACACTCGACGTGCAGTCGAGGAACCGAGGAGGAGCCCTGCGCATGGACGCCGACGAGATCGACGCCGGACGGGCACGCTGGCAGGCCCGGTACGACTCCGCGCGCAAGCGGGACGCCGACTTCACCACGCTCTCCGGGATGCCGGTGGAGCCGGTCTACGGGCCGCCTGAGGGCAGCGCGTACCCGGGCTTCGAGCGGATCGGCTGGCCGGGCGAGTACCCGTACACCCGGGGTCTTCATCCGACCGGCTACCGCGGGCGGACCTGGACGATCCGGCAGTTCGCCGGCTTCGGCAACGCCCAGCAGACCAACGAGCGGTACAAGATGATCCTCGGCGCCGGCGGTGGCGGCCTGTCGGTCGCGTTCGACATGCCGACGCTGATGGGCCGCGACTCGGACGACCCGCAGGCGCTCGGCGAGGTCGGCCACTGCGGCGTCGCCATCGACACCGCCACCGACATGCAGGCGCTCTTCGACGGCATCGACCTGGCCGACGTCACCACCTCGATGACCATCTCCGGCCCGGCCGTGCCGGTGTTCTGCATGTACCTGGTGGCCGCCGAGCGGCAGGGCGCCGACCTGTCCAAGCTGGACGGCACGCTGCAGACCGACATCTTCAAGGAGTACATCGCGCAGAAGGAGTGGCTCTTCGACCCCGAGCCGCACCTGCGCCTGATCGGCGACCTGATGGAGTACTGCGCGGCGGAGATCCCGCGCTACAAGCCGCTGTCGGTCTCCGGCTACCACATCCGCGAGGCCGGCTCGACCGCCGCGCAGGAGCTGGCGTACACCCTGGCCGACGGTTTCGGCTACGTGGAGCTGGGCCTCTCGCGCGGCCTGGACGTGAACGTCTTCGCGCCGGGGCTGAGCTTCTTCTTCGACTCGCACCTCGACTTCTTCGAGGAGATCGCCAAGTTCCGCGCCGCCCGCCGGATCTGGGCCCGCTGGCTGCGCGACGTCTACGGCGCGACCAGCGAGAAGGCCCTCTGGCTGCGGTTCCACACACAGACCGCCGGGGTGTCGCTGACCGCTCAGCAGCCGGTCAACAACGTCGTACGCACCGCCGTCGAGGCGCTCGCGGCGGTGCTCGGCGGAACGAACTCGCTGCACACCAACGCGCTGGACGAGACCCTGGCGCTGCCCACCGACGAGTCCGCCGAGATCGCCCTGCGTACCCAGCAGGTGCTGATGGAGGAGACCGGGGTGGTCAACGTGGCCGACCCGCTCGGCGGCTCCTGGTACGTCGAGGCGCTGACCGACAAGATCGAGGCCGAGGCGGAGGAGATCTTCGCCCGGATCCGGCAGCTCGGCGGCGACGGGCCGCACCAGATCGGCCCGATGACCTCCGGCATCCTGCGCGGTATCGAGGACGGCTGGTTCACCGGGCACATCGCCGAGTCGGCATTCGTCTACCAGCAGGCCCTGGAGAAGGGCGACAAGAAGATCGTCGGCGTCAACTGCCACACCGGCACGGTCGCCAAGGAGCTGGAGATCCTGCGCATCTCGCACGAGGTGGAGCTGGAGCAGCGCCGGGTGCTCGCCGAGCGCAAGGCCGGACGCGACGACGCCGCGGTCAAGGCCGCGGTCGCCCGGATGGTCGAGGCCAGCCGCACCGACGAGAACATGGTCCCCGCCATGCTCGACGCGGTCCGCGCCGAGGCGACCCTGGGCGAGATCTGCGACGCCCTCCGGGCCGAGTGGGGCACCTACCGCGAACCCGCCCGTTTCTGACCCATACCACCACCCCCGTCGATCGCGCGGTCGCTGCCGGACGGACGCCCCGTCTCGGCGGCGGAACTGCCCGATCGCCGGGGGTGGAATGGGGCGTGAGAGTCGCAACGTCGCAGTTGTGGGTGAGCCGGGATTCCGGGCTCGCGTGCGAGACTAGGTAACCATGAGCGACCCACGGATCACCTCGTCGATCTTCACCCGCGGCGCGGTCGACCTCAGCACGCTGCGCGGCCCCGCACCAGCCAGTACCCGCCCCGGCACACCCCCGCAGGGCGGCCCGTCCGCCGGCGTGCCCGGCGCGCAGACCGCCGGCGGCAACGCCGCCATCGTCGACGTCACCGAGGCGACCATCCAGGCCGATGTGCTCGAACGGTCGATGGCCATGCCCGTCATCGTCTTCTTCGGTGCGGCCGGCTTCCCGGAGAGCGACGAGTTCGCCCCGGTGCTGGAGCGGCTGGCCGCCGAGAGCGGTGGCACCTGGGTGCTCGCCCGGGTCGACGTGCAGGAAAACCCGCGGATCGCCCAGATGTTCCGGGTCCAGGGCATCCCCATGGTCTACGCGGTCGTCGGCGGCCAGCCGATCGACGCCTTCTCCGGTGTGGTGCCCGAGGCCCAACTCCGCCAGTGGATCCAGGCGGTGCTCAAGGCCGGTGGCGTGGCCGTCGCCGAACCGGAGGACCCGCGCCTCGACGAGGCGGACGAC
>NZ_JBFAPG010000254.1:0-8983 GCF_040675595.1 Micromonospora sp. NPDC049580 | reverse complement strand
CGCTGGTGCGTCAGCGCCAGCGGCCGGATCCGTACGTCACGGGTAGTACACCCGAGGGCTGGTGAAGATGCCGTGCAACGTTCCGCTGCACGTGTAGACCTCGACCACCGCCACGGCGGAGCCCTTGAAGTTGTTCATCACGTTGACGTTGCGGCTGATCGGCCCGAATCGGCCGGTCCGGTTGAGGTCGTAGTAGATCCAGGAGGTGTTGCCGTTGTTCGTGGTCCGCAACTGCAGGTACGCCGTGCACCGGGACTGGTCCGGTGTGGCGTTCATGTAGAAGTCACCCACCACGGTCTGGTTGGAGCCCTGGTACGAGATGCACGAGCTGATCGGGTAAGCGCCGGTGCAACCGCCACCCGAGGCCGCCTGGGCCGGTCCCGGGGCGACGAGGAGCGCCGCCAGTGTGACAACCGTGCCGAGGATGGTGCCCAGCAGTCTTTTTCTCATACCGTTCGCCTGCCTTTGTCCGGTGCCCGACGGTGCCGGGCCGATGCGGACACCGTCGCCGACCGAACCTGCAGGAACCTCGCCGTATTCTTGCCCGCCCCGACGGCTCGGCCCGACGGCTCGGCCCGGGCGCGCGGTCAGGAGCGGGCGAGGCGGCGCAGCAGCGAGTCGGCGCCCAGCGGGTACGCGCCGTGCCGGCGTACGCCGTCGGCGACCTCGCGGTCGGACGAGATCACGACGACCGGGCGGCCCGCCGGCTCGGCGCGGACCAGGCGGCGGATCAGCTCGTCGGCGGTCTCGCCCTTGCGGGAGAAGAGCACCCGGACGCCGCGGGGCGCGGGCGGCAGCCCGTGCATCCGTTCGGCGCCGTCGAACACGACGGTGACCTCGTCTCCGGTCTGCGCGGCGATCCCGCCCAGCCCGGTGATGAGGCGCTTGCGCTGCTGCTCCAACGACATCTCGCCGAAGCCGCGCTTGGTGACGTTGTAGCCGTCCACCACGAGGTGCGCCCGGGGCAGGGCGAGCAGCTGGTCCAGTCGGGCCGGGTCGTCGGTGTCGCGGGCACGGGCGGCCGGGCCGGCCGGGGCGGTGCCCGGCTGCTCGGCGAACGCGTCGGCGACGAAGTCGGCGGGGAGTTTGTCCACCGGGTCGAGCGCCAACTCCCGGCGCAGCCCGACGGCGGCCTGACCGATGGTCTCCAGCAGCAGCCAGAGGCGGGCGTCGTCGACCGAACGCGCCTCCTTGGCGCTGGCCCGGGCCACCCCGGCGGCGGCCTCCGCCTCGGCGAGCCGGGCGCGGGCGCGGCGCAGTTCGGCGTCCACGTCGGCGCTGGCGCGTGCGGCCCGGCCGCGTTCGGTGGCCAGGAGTTCGCTGGCCTTGCGCTCACGGGCCTGCGTCTCGCGCAGGGTACGGGCCAGTTGACGGGACTCCTCGCGGAGCTGGCCCAGCTCCTCGCGGACCCGCGCCAGCTCGTCGCGGAGCTTCTCGGCCTCGACCCGGGCCACCGCCCGGTCGTGTTCGGCGCGGGTGGCCCGCTGCTCGGCCTCACGGACCAGCTCGGCGACGACGGCGCTGTCCGCCTCGGCGCGGACCGCGGCGCCGCTGGCGTCGATCAGCTCCCGCCAGCCGCGGGGTCGGGCCAGGTAGGCCAGCGCGGCCACCTCGACCGGGTCGGCGGCGGCCGGCGCGGTGCCCTCGACCACGGCCGCGCCGAGGTCGCCGGCGTCGGCAAGCACCCGGGCGGTGACCCTTTGCCGAAACAGCGGGTCGGCGGTGAGCTGGGCGGCGATGGCCGGGGTGCCGAGCCGGGCCCGTCGGTTGGGGGCGAACTTGGCCACCCGGCGCAGCGGCACCGGCACCTCGTCGGCGGGCAGGGTGGGCAGCACGGTGGCGGTCAGCGCCACGATCCGCTGCCGGACCGGCTCGGGCAACGTCGGCTCCGGCTCGACTGCCGGATCGGCACCCGAATCGGCAGGTGTGTCACTGCTGTCCGGGTCGCCCACGGCACCGCCGCCCCCGACCGGATCCTCCTGCGGGAGGTGGTCGTCGTACGGCTCGGTGAGGGGCATGTGGCAAGTCTCCCACCGCGACCGGGCCCACCGCCCGGTGAGTGAGCCGATCTCTCATCCTAGCCCCATGGTGACTGCTGGGACGGCTGCGACGGGAGTGTCGGACCGGGGCGCTAGCGTGCCGCCGATGGCACAGGCGGAGTACGTCCAGGAGTCACTGGCCGGTCTCGACCCGGCGGTGGGCGGGGTGGACCCGGCCCTGCCGCTGTACGCGACGACCTTCGTGGTGGTCGACCTGGAGACCACCGGCGGCGCGCCCGACGGCGGCGGCATCACCGAGATCGGCGCGGTCAAGGTGCGCGGTGGCAAGCACCTGGGCGAGCTGGCCACCCTGGTCAACCCGGGGCAGCCGATCCCGCCGTTCATCACCGTGCTGACCGGGATCACCCAGGCCATGCTGGTGCCGGCGCCGCCGATCGAGCAGGTGCTGCCCAGCTTCCTGGAGTTCATCGCCGACGCGGTGCTGGTCGCCCACAACGCCCCGTACGACGTGGGGTTCCTCAAGGCCGCCTGCGCGAAGCACGGGCACCGCTGGCCCAACCCGCGCGTGCTGGACACGGCGGCGTTGGCCCGGCGGGTGCTGACCCGCGACGAGGTGCCCAACCGCAAGCTGGGCACCCTTGCCGCCTACTTCCGCACCGCCACCCAGCCCACCCACCGGGCGCTCGACGACGCGAAGGCCACCGTCGACGTGCTGCACGGTCTGATCGGCCGGCTCGGCGGGCACCGGGTGGACACCGTCGGCGACGCCATCGAGTTCGCCCGGGCGGTCACCCCGACGCAGCGCCGCAAGCGCCACCTGGCCGAAGGGCTGCCCAAGGTGCCGGGGGTCTACATCTTCCGGGCCGCCGACGACCGGCCGCTCTACGTCGGCACCTCGGGCGACATCGCCACCCGGGTGCGCAGCTACTTCACCGCCGGTGAGAAGCGCGCCCGGATCTCCGAGATGTTGGGCGCGGCCGAGCGGGTCGAGGCCGTGGAGTGCGCCCACTCGCTGGAGGCGGAGGTCCGTGAGCTGCGGCTGATCGCCGCGCACGCCCCGCCGTACAACCGGCGGTCGAAATACCCGGAGCGGATGTTCTGGCTCAAGCTGACCGACGGGCCGTACCCCCGGTTGTCGATCGTCCGGGATCTGTCCCCCACGGACACCGCCTACCTCGGGCCCTTCACCTCCCGGCGGGCCGCCGAGCTGGCCGCCGCCGGCTTCCACGACGCGGTGCCGCTGCGCCAGTGCACGCACCGGCTCTCGCTGCGCACCGTCACGCCGGCCTGCGCGCTGGCCGAGCTGGGTCGCTGCCCGGCACCCTGCGAACACAAGATCACTCCAGAGGAGTACGACGACAGAGCAGCCGGGCCGTTCCGCACCGCGACCGCCAGCGACCCGCAACCGGTGGTGGACGCGCTGCTGGCCCGGATCGACGTGCTCGCGGCCGACCAGCGCTACGAGGAGGCCGCCGTGGTGCGGTCCCGGCTGGCCGCGGTGCTGCGCGCCACCGTGCGGATGCAGCGGCTGGCGGCGCTGACCGGGATCGTGGAGCTGGCCGCCGCCCGACCGGCCGCCCGGGGCGGCTGGGAGCTGGCCCTGGTCCGGCACGGTCGTCTGGCCGGAGCCGGGGTGTCCCCGCCCGGCGTCCACCCGCGACCCACGCTGAACGCCATCCGCGCCACCGCCGAGACGGTGTCGGGCGGGCACGGCCCGGTGCCGGCGGCCACGGCGGAGGAATCCGAGCGCATCCTGTCCTGGTTGGAGCGGCCGGAGACCCGGCTGGTCGAGATGTCGTCCGGTTGGTCCTCGCCGGCGGGCGGGGCGGGCCGCTTCCGTGACCTGCTGGCGAAGGCCGAGAGCGGGGCGTCGCACCAACTCTCGACCGAACGCTCATGACCAACTGACCGATCGGACTACGTCGACTCCCTTAGGCTGTTAGAGAAGTGCAGTCCTGCCCGTTTCGTGGGCCTGCTCCCGATCGCCCGGTCCGGCGGTCGCGGAGCCGGGGTGAGGAGGTGTCCCTCGTGGACGTCGACGCCGGACACGGCGCCGCCCTGGGGGGCGCCCTGCCGACCCGGTCTGGTGAGCTGCCCCTGACCCGCCGACTGCGGTCGTTGCTGACCTGGCCGACCACCGACTCCGACCCGGTCACGCACCTGGTCCGCACCCATCGGGGCATCCACGCGGGCACCGACCCCGCCGTGCTGCGCCGGGCGTACACGATCGCGGAGAACATGCACCGCGGCCAGTTCCGCAAGAGCGGGGAACCGTACATCACCCACCCCCTCGCGGTGGCGCAGATCTGCGCCGAGCTGGGCATGGACACCACGACGCTGGTGGCGGCGCTGCTGCACGACACGGTCGAGGACACCCGCTACACGCTCCAGGCGCTGTCGGAGGACTTCGGCGGCGAGGTGGCCCACCTGGTCGACGGGGTGACGAAGTTCGACAAGGCGTTCTACGGCAAGGCCGCCGAGGCGGAGACGATCCGCAAGATGATCGTCGCGGCCGCCAAGGACGTCCGGGTGCTGATCATCAAGCTGGCCGACCGGCTGCACAACATGCGCACGCTCGGTGTGCGCTCCGCGGCGTCCCGGGAACGGATCGCCCGCAAGACCCAGGAGGTGCTGGTCCCGCTCTGCGACCGGCTGGGCATCCAGACCCTCAAGCGCGAGCTGGACGACGTGGTGCTGCTGCACCTGGAGCCCGAGGAGCACGCCCGGCTGGCCCGGCACGTGCACGATCGGCCCGGCTGGGACTCCTACCTCGACGCGGTGGTGACACGGGCCCGGGTGGCGCTGCGCCGCAGCCGGGTCGACGCCGAGGTGAGCCCGCGCCCCCGGCACCTCTACTCGATCTGGAAGGACACCATCGCCGGCGGCCACACCGCCCCGTACGACCTGCCCCGCATCTCGGTGGTGGTCGACGGCCCGGCCACCGACTGTTACGCCGCGCTGGGCGCCATCCACGGCACGTGGCGGCCGATCCCAGGCCGTTTCAAGGACTTCATCGCCTCACCGAAGAACAACCTCTACCGCTCGCTGCACACCAGCGTCTGCGGCCCGCAGGACCGCACGGTGGAGGTGCTGATCCGCACCGAGGAGATGCACCGCTCGGCCGAGTACGGCATCGCCGCCGACTTCCGCTTCCCGCGCTCGGGCAGCGGCAGCGCGGCGGCCCGGGCCGAGCAGTTGGACTGGCTGCGCCGCGTGCTCGACTGGGAGCCGGACGCCGCCGACCCGGCACAGTTCTACGAGTCGCTGCGCTGCGACCTCGCCGAGGGCCAGATCCAGGTCTTCGCCGACGGGCGCCAGGTGGTGCTGCCGGCCGGCGCCACACCTGTCGACCTGGCGTACGAGCTGGGCAGCCAGCGGGGCGACCACTGCCTCGCCGCCCGGATCAACGGCCGGCTCGCGCCGCTGAGCTCGGAGCTGGACGAGGGCGACGTGGTGGAGATCTTCACCGAGAACGACGGCGACAACGGCTTCGAGGCCGGCGTGGCGCCGCGCGGCCCGCGCAAGGAGTGGCTGGGCTTCGTCAAGTCGCCGCACGCGCAGATGCAGATCAACAGGTGGTTCGCCGAGCACACCGAGCCGGGCATCACGATCAGCGACAAGGTCCGCCTCGGTCGGGCCACCATCGGGCTCGCCCTGCGCCAGCACAACCGCGGCCTCGCCAGCGACCTGCCGCTGCTGCGGCTCTCCGAGGAGCTGGGCTATCCCGACCTGGAGACCCTGCTGGTCGCGGTCTTCGACCGGGTGATCGAACCGGACACCGTGGTACGCCAGCTCATCGACCTGGTCGACCATCGACAGTGACCCGCCCGGCCCCAGCGCGTCCGAAGGACATTCGTGACCACTAGCCTGGGGTCATGATCCCCCGTTCCCGCGCCACCGGTCGGGCCATCTTCTACCAGGCCTTCTACCGATTGCCGCTGCCGGTGCGCCGTCGCCTGGTCAAGCTGGCCGTGCCCAAGTACATCGTCGGGGCGGTCACCCTGGTCCGTGACTCCGAGGCGACGGGCGCGGGCCGGCTGCTGATGCTGCGCCAGCCCCCCGGCAAGGGCTGGTCGCTGCCCGCCGGCCTGCTCAACCGGGCCGAGCCTCCGGTCGTGGGCGCGGTCCGCGAACTGTTCGAGGAGTCCGGCATCCGGCTGCCACCGTCCCGGCTGCGCCCGGCGGTGCCGAACGCGATCGTGCACGCCAAGGGCTGGGTGGACATGGTGTTCGAGACGGAGGTGCCGGCGTCCAGCACCGAACTGGCGGTCGACGGCGCGGAGGTCTTCGAGGCCGCCTGGCATCCGCTGGACGACCTGCCCAAGCTGACCTGGCCGACGGCCCGGCTGCTCGCCTACTACGACATCGGGCCGCTGGCCGGGCAGTTCCCGCCTCCGGTGCCCGACACCGCGCCGTGAGCGAAGCGGGCGGGCCGGCGGACCTCTGCGCGGTCGTGCTCGCCGCGGGTGAGGGCACCCGGCTGCGCCCGCTCACCGCACGGGTGCCCAAGGCGCTCTGCCCGGTCGGCAACGTGGCACTGCTGGACCGGGCGCTGGCCCGCCTGGCCGGCCTCGGCCTGAGCGGCCCCGCACGCGTCGCGGTGAACGCCTGCTACCTCGCCGACCAGGTGGTCGCGCACGTCGGCGATCGCGCCCACCTGTCGGTGGAGCCCGGTGACCCGCTCGGCACCGCCGGTGGGGTGGCCAACCTGCGGGACTGGATCGGCGGCCGGCCGGTGCTGGTCGGCAACGCCGACGCGTACCTGGCCGACCCGGCCACTCCCCCGGGCCCCGACGTGGCCGCGCTGTTGGACGGCTGGGACGGGGAGTCCGTACGCCTGCTCGGGCAGCCCGCCGCCGACCCGAGGGCGCCCGGCACCTTCGCCGGGCACTGCTTCACGGGGTTCTCGCTGCTGCCGTGGCGGCTGGTCCGCGACCTGCCGGTGGTCTTCTCCGACCTGGTACGCGCGGTGTGGCGGCCGGCCGAGGCGGCCGGCGCGCTGGAGGTGGTGCCCTACCCGGGCACCTTCTACGACACCGGCACCCCCGCCGACTACCTGGCGGCCAACCTGCACGCCGCGAGCGGCGACGTGCTGGTCGACCCGGCCGCCACGGTGACCGGGCGCTGCGTGGAGTCGGTGGTCGGCGCGGGCGCACGGGTCGACGGCGACGTGCGCCGCACCGTGGTCTGGCCCGGCGCCCTCGTGCGCAGCGGCGAACGGCTGCACGACGCGATCCGGTTCGGGGACGCCGGCACCGTCCAAGCCGCCCCGCACGGCTGACCCGCGCGCCCGCGCCGCCGGGCCGGCCGCTCGCCGCGCCGCCGGCTCCGCGGGTCGGCAGACCGGTCGGTTCGGCGCGTCGGCGCGTCGGCGGGATGATTCGTGTGAGCGGTATACCTGTGGGTCATAAACATGACTCACAGGTATACCGCTCGTTGGCGACAACGCCTGCCCAAGCTGTGGGCATACCTGGAGCGACGGCTGATGGCGACAGCGCCGGGCACCCGACACCGGGCAACGGCGACGGGCGCGGGAGGACGGTGCCGGGTGCACCCGACCCCGGTCCCGTCGGGAACATCTAGCATGGGCAACGACGCCAACGAACGGAGAATTGCCCCGTGATCACCGCGATCGTGCTGATCGACTGCGCCACCGACGCGATCCCCGAGGTGGCGGAGGCCCTCGCCAATGTCACCGGCGTCAGCGAGGTCTACTCGGTGGCCGGGCACGTCGACCTCATCGCCATCGTCCGGGTCCGCGAGTTCGACCAGATCGCACAGGTCATCGCGGGCAGCATCTCCAAGGTGCCGGGTGTGCTGAACACGGAGTCGCACATCGCGTTCCGGGCGTACTCCCAGCTCGACCTTGAGGAGACGTTCGCGATCGGCCTCGCCGACGCCGACTGACCCGCCGGGCCGCGTGGACGGCCGACGCCGGACGCGGCGCGGCCGGTCCACCCGTGCGGGTGGACCGGCCGTCTGCTGCCGCTACGTCAGCTTTCGCTGGGCGCGGGCCGCTCGGTGGTGCCGAGGCCCGGTTCCGGGGACTCGGTGATGCCACCCGGAGCGGGCGACTCGGTGGTGCCACCCGGAGCCTGCGACGAGGTACCCGGGCTGGGCGTACCGCTGGCGCTGGCCTGCGGGACCGGGATGCCCAACTGGTTGGCGAGCTGGACCAGCTCGTCGTAGTGCGTCTGCAGCGTCGGCAGGGCGGTCTGGGCCAACTGGACCACCGACTGCTCGGAGCCCTGCGAGATCTCCGTCTGGGTGGCCTGGATGGCCTGGACGTGACCGGCCAGCTCACTGGTCACCCAGAGCCGGTCGAACTCCGCGCCGCTGACGTTGTTCAGCTTGTCGATGACCGCCTGCTGGTCGGTCGTGGGCTCGTTCGGCAGTTCGACCTTGAGCTGGGACGCGGTCTGCTGCACCGTCTGGTCCAGCTGGGTGTGGTCGGTCTTGAACATCGCGCCCAGGTCCTTGACCCCCTGGTTCTGGCCCTTCTGCTGAGCCAGGTCACCGGCGGTGATTTCGAACAGGTTCACCTGGTGCAGCGCCTGCAGATACTGGGTGTCCTGCGTCGACGGCTGTGCCGCGGCCTGCGCGGCCGCAGCCGGCGCGACGCCTACCAGCACCAGCGCGGCCAACAGGCCGAGGCGTTTGAGACCCAACATGCTTCCCCCCTTGAGACGTTGGACCGCACGGATACCCGGCTCACGGGGGTTATTCCTGCGATCGCCCGACGCGCGGGGTCGACCGGTCCCGCCGTGGCCGTCCGACTCCTGCTCGGATGGGCGACGGGACACCGACAACGACGTGGGGGGCGCCGGGAGTGGGGGGGGGGGCCCGCGGGGGGGGTGTGGGGGGGGGGGTGGGGGGTGGGTGGGGGGGTGGTTGTGGGGGTTGGGGGGGGGGGGGGTGTGGGGGTGGGGGGGGGGGGGGGTTGGGGGGGGGGGGGGGGGGGGGGGGTTGGGGGGGGGCGCGCC
>NZ_JBFAPG010000253.1:0-8989 GCF_040675595.1 Micromonospora sp. NPDC049580 | reverse complement strand
GCCGCCTCGGCGGGCACCTCGTGCAGGGCCACGTCGACGGCGTCGGCGAACTGATCTCCCGGGAACCGGCCGAGCAGTGGGAGACGGTGCGGTTCCGGCTGCCCGCCGCCCTGGCCCGGTACGTGGTGGAGAAGGGCTCGATCACCATCGACGGCGTGTCGCTGACCGTGGCCGAGGTGGGCGCGGACGAGTTCGCCGTCGGGCTGATCCCGACCACCCTGAAGCTGACCACGCTCGGCGCGAAGGGCGTCGGCGACCCGGTCAACCTGGAGGTCGACGTGCTGGCCAAGTACGTCGAGCGGCTGCTCGGCGCCCGGCTCACCGACGCTTCCGGGGCGACCCCGAGCACGGGCGGGGTGGCCTGATGGGCCCCCTCGGCTGGCTGCTCGACGCCCAGGTGCAGGTGGCCGGCTCGCCGGTGCTGGCCCGGGAGATCGTCGGCAATGTGTTCGGGCTGGTCTCCGCGCTGCTCGGGCTGCGCCGGCTGGTCTGGGCGTGGCCGGTCGGCATGATCGGCAACGCGCTGCTGTTCACCGTCTTCCTCGGCGGGGTGTTCGCCACCCCGCAGGCGCACGACCTGTACGGGCAGGCCGGCCGGCAGGTGTTCTTCTTCGCGGTGAGCGTCTACGGCTGGTGGCGGTGGCGTCGCAACAGCCGCGTCGACGCCGACCACGCCGCGGTGCTGCCGCGCTGGGCCACCGGGCGGGAGCGGCTCGTGCTGCTGCTGGCCGCCGTCGTCGGCACCGCCGCCGCGTACCCGGTGCTCAAGGCGCTGGGCTCCTGGGGCCCGCTGCCGGACGCCTGGATCCTCACCGGCAGTCTGCTGGCCACCTACGGCATGGCCCGTGGCTGGGTCGAGTTCTGGCTGGTGTGGATCGCGGTGGACGCGGTCGGCGTGCCGCTGCTGCTGCGCGGCGGGTTCTACCCGTCGGCGGCCATGTACCTGGTCTACGGCGCCTTCTGCGCCTGGGGCTTCGCCGCCTGGTGGCGCACCTCGCGCGCCACCCGGCCGGCCGCCGCACTCCCGCCCACCTACACGGAGGCCGTCGCATGAGCAGCTTCGCCGATATCGACGAGGCGATCGCCGAGATCGCCGCCGGGCGGCCGGTCGTCGTGGTCGACGACGCCGATCGGGAGAACGAGGGCGACCTGATCTTCGCGGCCGAGCGGGCCACGCCGGAGCTGATGGCGTTCATGGTGCGCCACACCTCCGGGTACGTCTGCGTGGCGTTGACCGAGAGCGAGGCCGACCGGCTCGACCTGCCGCCGATGCACCACACCAACCAGGATCGGCGCGGCACCGCGTACACGGTGACCGTGGACGCCCGGGAGGGGATCAGCACCGGCATCTCGGCGGCCGACCGCGCGCACACCAGCCGGCTGCTCGCCGGCGCGGCGACCGATCCGACCGACCTGGCCCGGCCCGGGCACGTGGTGCCGCTGCGCGCCCGCGAGGGCGGGGTGCTGCGCCGACCCGGGCACACCGAGGCGGCGATCGACCTGACCCGGCTCGCCGGGCTGCGCCCGGCCGGCGTGCTCTGCGAGCTGGTCAACGACGACGGCACCATGATGCGGTTGCCGGACCTGGAGAAGTTCGCCGCCGAGCACGGCCTCACGCTGATCACCATCGCCGACCTGATCGCCTACCGGCGGCGTACCGAGAAGCAGGTCGAGCTGGTCGCCGACGCCCGGATGCCGACGCGGCACGGGGTGTTCCGGGCGCTCGGCTACCGTGCCGAGCACGACCCGGCCGAGCACGTCGCGATGGTGCTCGGTGACCTCGGCGACGGTCAGGACGTGCTGGTCCGGGTCCACTCCGAGTGCCTGACCGGGGACGTGTTCGGCTCGCTGCGCTGCGACTGCGGGCCGCAGCTGGACGCCGCGCTGGCCCGGGTCGCCCGCGAGGGCCGCGGCGTGGTGCTCTACGTGCGCGGGCACGAGGGACGCGGCATCGGCCTGCTGCACAAGCTGCAGGCGTACCAGTTGCAGGACCAGGGTCGCGACACCGTGGACGCCAACCTCGACCTGGGTCTGCCGGCCGACGCCCGCGACTACGGCACCGGCGCGCAGATCCTGTACGACCTGGGCGTGCGCTCGATGCGGCTGCTGACCAACAACCCGGCGAAGCGGGCCGGGCTGGAGGGCTACGGGCTCACCGTCACCGGCCGCGAGAGCCTGCCGGCCGGCGCGCATCCGGAGAACCTGCGCTACCTGCGCACCAAGCGGGACCGGATGGGTCACCTGCTGGACGAGTTGGACGAGGTGTCCGAGGCGCCGCTGGGGCGTCCGGTCGCCGACGACGAGATCGGAGCATGACGATGGCGGGTTTCGGCGAGCCGGGAGTCGAGGCGGTCGACGCCGCGGGGTTGACCGTCGGGGTGGTGGCCGCACGGTGGCACGGCGATCTGACCGATCACATGCTGGAGCGCGCGGTCGCCGCCGCCGAGGCGTGCGGGGCGCGGTCCGTGGTGGCGCGGGTCGCCGGCTCCGTCGAACTGCCGGTCGTCGCCCAGGCCCTCGCCCGCCGCTGCGACGTGGTGGTCGCGCTCGGCGTGGTCGTGCGGGGCGCCACCGCCCACTTCGACTACGTGTGCCGGTCGGTCACCGACGGGCTGACCCGGGTGGCGCTGGACGAGGGCAAGCCGGTGGCGCACGGCGTCCTCACCGTGGAGACCATCGAGCAGGCCCGGGACCGGGCCGGGCTGCCCGGCTCGGCGGAGGACAAGGGCTGGGCGGCGACCGTGGCGGCGCTCGACGCGGCGCTGGCCGTCCGGACCGTGGCCGCCGGCAACGCGCAGCGGGTCGGCTTCGGCGGCTGACGCCGCCTCCGGCGCTGCTCTGCTTCGGTGCCGGCTGGCCTCAGAGCCGGCTGGCCCCAGAGCCGGCTGGCCTCAGAGTCGGCCGGCTTCGATGATGCGGCGCAGGAACTGACGCGTGCGGGCCTGCGTCGGCTCGCCGAGCACCTGCTCCGGTGGGCCGCTCTCGACGACGCGCCCCGCGTCGAGGAAGCACACCTCGTCGGCGACCTCCCGGGCGAAGCCCATCTCGTGGGTGGCCAGCACCATGGTCATCCCGTCGGCCTTCAGGTCCCGGATCATCGCCAGCACCTCGCCGACGAGTTCCGGGTCCAGCGCCGAGGTGACCTCGTCGAGCAGCATCAGGCGGGGCGAGTTCGCCAGCGCCCGGACGATCGCCACCCGCTGCTGCTGCCCGCCGGAGAGCGCGTCCGGGTAGGCGTGCGCCTTCGCGCCCAGCCCCACCCGGTCGAGCAGGTCGCGGGCCTGGGCCTCGGCCTCGGCGCGGGACCGCCGGTGCACCCGCCGGGGCGCGAGGGTGATGTTGTCCAGCACGCTCAGGTGCGGAAACAGGTTGTACGCCTGGAACACCATGCCGATCCGCCGACGGACCCGGTCGGCGTCCACCCGGGGGTCGGAGATGTCCTCCCCGTCCAGCTCGATGGTGCCGTCGTCCACCTCCTCCAGGAGGTTCACGCACCGCAGCAGCGTGGACTTGCCCGACCCGGACGCCCCGATCAGGGCCACCACCCGGTGCTCGGCGACCGTCAGGTCGAGCCGGTCCAGCACGACGTGGCCGGCGAACTCCTTGCGCAGACCCCGGCAGCGCAGCAGCGCCATGGTCAGCCTCCCGACTGGCGACGGGCCGAGCGCAGCGTCACCCAGTCGGTGACGGCGATCAGCGGGATCGCGAGCAGCACGAACAGCACCCCGGCCACGACGTACGGGGTGTAGTTGAACGACTGGGCGGTGGCGATCTGGGCGGCGCGGACCGCGTCGATCGGGCCGGCGAGCGAGACCAGCCCGACGTCCTTCTGCAGGGCCACCACGTCGTTGAGCAGCGGTGGCGCCACCCGGCGGACGGCCTGCGGCAGCACCACGTGCCGCATCGTCTGCCGGTAGGTCAGGCCCAGCGAACGGGCCGCGGCGAGCTGGCTGGGGTGCACCGACTCGATGCCGGCCCGGAACACCTCGGCCAGGTAGCCGCCGTAGGTGAGCACCAGCGCGAGCCCGCCGAGCACCAGCACCGACGGCATGCCCCGCAGCCGCAGCCCGGGCACGCCGAGGGTGAGCAGGTACAGCACGATGATCAGGGGCAGACCCCGGAAGGTGTACGTGTAGCCGGCGGCCAGCGCCCGTACCGGGAAGAAGACCGGGCCGCGCAGTGTCCGCAGCACGGCGATCACCAGCCCGAGCAGCAGCGCGCCGGCCGCGCAGCAGACCAGCAGCCGGACGTTGAGCCAGAGCCCGTCCAGCACGGCAGGCAGCGCGTCGGCGCCGATCCGCGGGTCCAGGAACGACTGCCGGACCCGGTCCCAGCCCGGCGCGCCGGTCACGGCGACGACCAGCAACGTGCCGAGCGCCGCCGTGGAGAAGGCCGCGATCAGCACGCTGTGCAGGCTCTGCCGACGCCGGTACGCCGACCGCCGCAGCTGCGCCGCGGACGGGGTGTGTTCCCGCGGCGTCACTTCAGCTCGGCCGCCCCCGCCACCTGCGCGAGCCACTTCTGCTCCAGCTCGGTCAGCGTGCCGGCCTCGCTGAGCTGACCGACCGCGCCGCTCACGCAGCGGGTCAGCGGCGAGTTCTTGTCCAGCAGCAGCCCGAACGCCTCCGGCACGCCCACCTGCGGCACCTGCCCGACGATCGTCGCGTCGGTGATCTCCGCGCCGGTGATGTAGAAGGCGGTCGGCAGGTCCACCACGAGCCCGTCGATCTGCCCGTTCTGCAGGGCCTTCTTGGCGTCGTCGTTGCTGTTGTAGACCTGCGGCTTCGCGGACGGCTTGATGACGTCCGTGATCGCCTGGTAGCTGGTCGTGCCGACCTGGGCGCCGAGCCGGGCGCCGCGCAGGTCAGCCAGCGAGGTCTTGCCGGCGATCTTCGAGGACTTCAGCGCGATGACGGTCTGCCGTACCAGGTAGTACGGGGCCGAGAAGTCCACCGCCTGCTTGCGCTCCTCGGTGACGGAGAACTGGTTGATGTCGAAGTCGAAGTTCTTCTCCCCGGGCGCGATCGCGGTGTCGAACTTGACCCGGGTCCAGGTGACGTCGCCCCGGGCGTAGCCGAGCTTCTCGGCCACCGCGTACGCGACGGCGGCCTCGAAGCCCTCGCCGCTGTCCGGCTTGTCCTGCCGGAACCACGGCTCGTACGCCGGCTGGTCGGTGGCGATGGTGAGCTTGCCCGGCGTACGGGTGGGCAGGCTGTCCTTCGTGCAGGACGGCGTGGCGGTGGGTGTCGGTTCCTCGTCCTGTGGCGCGCATCCGGCGGTGGCGACGACGACGCCGGCGAGGGTGAGCGCGAAAAGGCGTGAGCGGCTGGCCATGGCGGACAGCGTAGAGGTCCATGGGCGTCGATCGAAGATTTTCCCACCATGCTGATAGGGAATTGTCCGCCTACTGGGTCGCGGTGGACCCGGACTCGGGGCGCCGGCCCGGCGGCTGGAAGAATCGTTCCCCGTGAAGACGTTCGAGGAGTTGTTCGCCGAGCTGCAGGCCAAGGCCGCCGCCGGCACCCCGGGCTCGGGCACCGTCGCCGCGCTGAACAAGGGCGTGCACTTCATCGGCAAGAAGGTTGTCGAGGAGGCGGCCGAGTCGTGGATGGCCGCCGAGCACGAGGGGCCGCAGCGTACCGCCGAGGAGATCTCCCAGCTGCTCTACCAGGTCCAGGTGCTGATGCTCGCCAGCGGTCTCGAACTGAAGGACGTCTACCGACATCTGTGAGTGCGCCCCGTCGTTGATCAGATTCGATCGAAGGAGCACTCCGTCATGTTGCGTGTCGCCATCCCCAACAAGGGCACCCTGGCCGAGCCGGCCGCCCAGATGCTGCGTGAGGCGGGCTACCGCCAGCGCACCGACCCCAAGGACCTCGTCTGCCGCGACGAGGCCAACGATGTCGAATTCTTCTACCTGCGTCCCAAGGACATCGCCACCTACGTCGGCTCCGGTGACCTCGACCTCGGCATCACCGGCCGGGACCTGCTGATCGACTCGGCCGCACCCGCCGAGGAGGTCGTCGACCTCGCCTTCGGTCGGGCCACCTTCCGCTTCGCCGCCCGCCCCGACGACATCGCCTCCGTGCAGGATCTGGGCGGGCACCGGATCGCCACCGCGTATCCGGGGCTGGTCGAGCGGCACCTCGACGAGGCGGGCGTCAAGGCCGAGGTGATCCGCCTCGACGGCGCCGTGGAGAACGCCGTACGCCTCGGTGTCGCCGACGTGATCGCGGACGTGGTGGAGACCGGCGCGACCCTGCGCCAGGCGGGCCTCGTGGTGTTCGGCGAGCCGCTGCTGCGCTCGTCGGCGGTGCTGGTCCGCCGCGCCGGCGCACCGGCGCACGCGCAGGCCGAGCAGTTGCTGCGCCGCCTGCACGGCGTGCTGGTGGCCCGCCGCTACGTGATGCTCGCCTACGACGTCCCGGCCGGTCTGCTGGACCGCGCCAGCGGGCTGACCCCCGGCATCGAGTCGCCCACCGTGTCGCCGCTGCACCGCGAGGGCTGGGTGGCAGTGCAGGCCATGGTGCTCCGCGACGACGTGCACCGGATCATGGACGAGCTGTACGAGCTGGGCGCCCGCGCCATCCTGGTGACCAACATCCACGCCTGCCGCCTCTGAGCGTTCACGGGATCGCTGAGACGGGGGTGTCCGCCCGCGCGGGACACCCCCGTTTCGCTGATCTCGACTGATCAACCGCGCCGCGCCGGCATGGGCGCGTCGCGGGACGCTGAGTGATGGCTCGGCGGGTGGTGCGTCTGCGGGGCGGGTACGGGTGGCAGACTGGTGGGGTGAGTGACACCGAGCTGGTCCGTCTCAAGCCCCGCCGCATCCGGGTGGTGTGCTGGTCGGCGGCGGTCGCGCTGGTGGTGGTGTTCGCCGTGGTCGCCACCTCGCTGAGCGGGCCGACCGGCGACGGCTACGGCAGCTTCCAGCGTGGCGACCAGATCGCCATGATCGGTCTGGGCATCTTCGGGGCGCTGGGTTTCCTGCTGTTCACCCGCCCGCGGGTGGAGGCGGACGCGCGGGTCATCCGGGTGCGCAACGTCATCAGCTCGTACGAGCTGCCCTGGGAGGTTGTCCGGGGGGTCCGTTTCGACCGGGGCGCGCCGTGGGCGAGCCTGGAGCTGCACGACGACGACCTGCTGCCGATGGTCGCCCTGCAGGCGGCCGACAAGGAGCTGGCCGTCGACGGGGTCCGCGCCCTGCGCCGGCTGCACGAGGCCCACCTGAACCGCCTCGCCCAGCGCGCCGCCGGCAGCTGACCCCGCCGCTCGCCGACCTGCGCCACCGTCGGCGCTGCTCACGGCCGGGGTGCCCGGTTTGGGGGCGAGCGAGGCGGCGGTGTACTGTTGTCGCGTCGACCAGGCTGTCTCCGCATGCGAGCAGACAGCCTTGAAAGCGGAGCGCCTGCTCCCACCCGAGTCGCCGCCACGGTGGCCGGGTCCGGTCACCGGTTCCGGGCACGTCCCGGTCCCGGACGTGTGATCCTGTGATCACGCCGACCGGTCGAGCGGGCCCTGGCATGCGCCGGGGCCTTCTGCTTTCCGGGTCGGTTCCCACCCGGGAGCCGCAGGGGTCGGCGACAGAGCAGAAACGACTCGAGGAGGCCCCATCAGCGTCGAACCACGCGTGAACGAGCAGATCCGGGCACGTGAGGTCCGACTGGTCGGCCCCGAGGGTGAGCAGGTGGGCATCGTCCCGCTGGAGCGCGCCCTTCAGCTGGCCGCGGACGTCGATCTGGACCTGGTCGAGGTTGCGCCGATGGCGCGCCCGCCGGTGTGCAAGCTCATGGACTTCGGCAAGTTCAAGTACGAGAGCGCACTCAAGGCGCGCGAAGCGCGGCGTAATCAGCAGCAGACCGTCATCAAGGAAATGAAGCTCCGTCCGAAGATCGACCCGCACGACTACGAGACCAAAAAGGGTCACGTGGTGCGGTTCCTCAAGGCGGGCGACAAGGTCAAGGTGACGATCATGTTCCGCGGTCGCGAGCAGAGCCGCCCGGAGCTGGGTTACCGGCTCCTGCGCCGGCTCGAATCCGAGATCACGGAACTGGGATACGTCGAGGCCGCTCCGAAGCAGGACGGCCGAAACATGATCATGGTTCTCGCCCCGCATCGGGCCGTCAAGGCCTCCGCGGTCGCCGCTACGGCGTCCCGCGGTGCACCTCGGGACCGGGCAGCGGACGAGTCCGCCGCTCCGGAAGCCGATGAGACCGCGGCGGTCAGCGAGACCGCAGCAGCCGGTGACACCGGCCTCGCCGCCGACACCAGCGGCGAGTAACAGGGGAGAAGACGTTCCACATGCCGAAGATGAAGAGCCACACGGGTATGGGTAAGCGGGTCAAGGTGACCGGCAAGGGCAAGATCGTTGCCCAGCAGGCCGGCCTCCGCCACAACCTGGAGAAGAAGCCCTCCACCCAGACCCGCCGGCTGACCGGCACGGTCGTGCTGGCCAAGGCCGACGTCAAGCGCATCAAGAAGCTGCTCGGCCGCTGACGCGCGCCACCTTTACGTAAGAAGGAGTTGAGATGGCACGCGTCAAGCGGGCTGTAAACGCCCAGAAGAAGCGTCGTACCCTGCTGGAGACCGCGAGCGGTTACCGCGGTCAGCGCTCCCGGCTGTACCGCAAGGCCAAGGAGCAGGTGCTGCACTCGATGCAGTACGCCTACCGGGACCGTCGCGACCGCAAGGGCGACTTCCGGCAGCTGTGGATCCAGCGGATCAACGCGGGCGCCCGGGCCAACGGGATGACCTACAACCGCCTGATCCAGGGCCTGCGTCTGGCCGGCATCGAGGTGGACCGCAAGATCCTGGCCGACCTGGCTGTCAACGACGCCGCCGCCTTCGCGGCGATCGTCGAGCTGGCCCGGGCCGCGGTCGCGGCCGAGGGAGGCGCCGTGCCAGTGTTCCTCGTCGGCTTCGAACAGGACGCGGTCGCCGGGGCGGATGACTTCGACGGGCCCGCCGCGGCGCTGGCACAGGCCGA
>NZ_JBFAPG010000252.1:0-9043 GCF_040675595.1 Micromonospora sp. NPDC049580 | reverse complement strand
CCGTTAGCTGCTAACGGAAACTGTCCAAGATCTGTGCGCCGACGGCTCCCGCCTGTAGTGGCGGTCACCGTCTCCAGAACAGGAGATGGGTGACTCCGCTGGGGCTGGGCACCGACTCCAGGTGGAAGCGGTCGAGAAGTTCGTCGGGGCTCCCCCACAGCCGCTCGCCCCGGTCGAGGTCGACGGGCGCGACGGCGATGTGCATCGTGTCGACCAGGTCGGCCTCGAGGAACTCGCGGATGACGGCCACCCCGCCACCGAGGCGTACGTCCCGACCGTCCGCTGCCTCCTTGGCCTGGGCCAGCGCCTCGGCGGGGCTGGCGTCGAGGAAGTGGAACGTGGTGTCGGACAGGGTGAACGACGGCCGTACGTGATGGGTGAGCACGAAGACCGGCGTGTGGAACGGCGGGTTGTCCCCCCACCAGCCCTGCCACTCGTGGTTCTCCCAGGGGCCACGCTGGGGGCCGAACTTGTTGCGACCCATGATCTCCGCGCCGATGTTGCACTCGGCGTCGCGGGTCAGGTAGTCGTCCAGGCCGCGCGTGCCGCCCGGCTCCGTGCGGTACACGAAGCTGGCGGTGGCGGAACGCCAGGAGAACAGCGGGGTGGGGTCGGCGTGGCCGAAGGGCCGTTCCAGGCTCTGCCCTCGCCGGTGCCGAACCCGTCCTGCGAAACGTTGAAGCACTGCACCCGCAACAGTTGTGGCATGAAAAGCTCCTCGTGAGGTTGATGAATGCGCGGGTCAGTTCGTGGTCGCCGTCGGGCCGCCGCCGCGGCCCCGGTCGTCGAGCACGAGCGGGGCGCGGCCGCTCACCTCGTACCGGATGTGGGTGACCTGCGGGGTGGGGATGACCCGGGTCGGCGTCAGCTCGATGGCCTCCTTGTCGCCGAGATCGAGGTCCGCGTCGAACAGCCGCAGGCCGGTGCCGAGCACGACAGGTACGACGTGCAGTTCCAACTCGTCGAGCAGGCCGGCCTTGAGCACCTGGCGCACCAGGCTGCCGCCTCCGGCAACGGCGACGTTCCGGCCGCCGGCTGCTGCGCGCGCCTGCTCGACGGCGCTGGCCACGCCGTCGGTGACGTAGGTGAAGCTGGTGCCACCACCGCGCAGCAGGGTCTCGCGGGGTCGGTGCGTGACGACGAAGACCGGCGCGCGGAACGGCGGCTCCTCGCCCCAGGGCACCTCACCCCCGTCGGCCATCCGCCGGCCCATGACGTACGCGCCGGCCGCGTTGAACGTCTCGGCCATCACGTCCGAGTTGGCGTCCTGCTCGCCGCCGGCGAAGCCCAGCCGCTCGCGCCACGCCATCGCGTCGGTCGCCCAGCGGGTGACCCGGAAGAAGCCGGCGCTCTCGGCCGAGTCGATCCAGTCGCCGTCGCCGTCGAACAGCGGGCCGGCGTAGAAGCCGTCCACCGACACCGACAGCTGTGCGGTCACCTTCGTCATGTCGCTTCTTCCCTCTCCTCGGGCGGCGCCCACCGGGTGCCTGCTCGCAACGAGGTCGGAGCCGATCGGGACGCCCCTACTACGACCAACTGTGACGTGGGACACACAGGGGGAGGGTTATGGCCTGCGGTCGATGATCGCCGCCTCGATCCGCAGACCGATGCCGGTCAGGATGAGAAAGGCGGCCAGGATCTGCGGTTGGAGCCCGCCGGTGCTGGAGAGCAAAGTGAGCAGCGCCGTCATGAAGCCGGCAATCAGCGACACGGTGCCCAAGACTCGTACCGTGTCGGCCCGCCGTGACCGCTGGTCCACCACGGCCGAACCGTAGCGAAGGCCCAGCGTCCGCGATGCCCCGCCACGGGCGGGCGAGGCTCAAGTTTGCCCGTTGAGCCAGGTGCCCGAGGGCGCGTAGCCGATGCTGAAGCAGGGGCATCGGACGCGGCTAGGCTGGCGATCATGCGGATTGGCATCGTGATCCTCCCGGACCAGCGTTGGGCCCAGGCGCAGCGTCGCTGGCGGCAGGCCGACGAGTGGGGCTTCGACCACGCCTGGACGTACGACCACCTGGGCTGGCGGGACCTGGTCGACGGCCCGTGGTTCGACTCGATGGCCACGCTGACCGCCGCCGCCACGGTGACGTCCCGGATCCGGCTGGGGACGCTCGTGGCGTCGCCGAACTTCCGGCACCCGGCCGCCTTCGTCCGGCAGATCACCACGGTGGACGACGTCTCGGACGGCCGGCTGCTGCTCGGCCTGGGCGCGGGCGGCATCGGCTTCGACTCGGCGGTGCTGGGCGGTGAGACGCTGCCGCCGCGCCAGCGCGTCGACCGGTTCGCCGAGTTCACCGAACTGCTGGACCTGGTCCTTCGGGAGGACGGCACCACCTGGCGTGGTGACTGGTTCGCCGCGGTGGACGCCCGCAACAACCCCGGCTGTGTCCAGCAGCCGCGGGTGCCGTTCGTCGTCGCCGCGAACGGCCCGCGATCGATGCGGCTGGTGGCCCGGTTCGGTCAGGGTTGGGTGACCACCGGCACCGACGCCGATGACGTGGAGGGCTGGTGGGGCACCGTGTCGGCCCTGTCGGCGCGGATGGACCGGACGCTGGACGAGGCCGGCCGCGACCCGGCGACGCTGGACCGCTACCTGTCGATGGACGCCGCGCCGGTGTTCTCGCTCAGCAGCGCGCAGTTCTTCGCCGACCAGGTCGGCCGGGCCGCCGAACTCGGCTTCACCGACGTGGTCACGCACTGGCCGCGGGCGAGCAGTTGGTACGCCGGCGACGAGGCCGTCCTGGCCGACGTGGCGACGCGACTGCTGCCCGAGCTGCGCGGATAGCGCCGGCTCAGGTGCCCAGGTCTCCGGTGGCCACGCCGCCCTCGCCGCCGGAGACCAGTCGCAGGCGCAGGCAGACGATCGGAGTGTCGTCGTCGACGGGGGTGCCGAGCCGCGCCCAGTAGGCCGAGTGCCCGGCCCGCCACTCCTCGATCGAGCGATCACCCTCGCCCTCGGCGCGGGCGAACTCCCAGGGCACGTCGCCGAAGCGCACCACCTCGACGCCGGTGATCTCCACGACGCCGGCCAGTGCGTCGTCGTCGTCGACCAGCGCGAGCCGTTCGCCGACCTGCTCCAACTCCTCGCCCTCTTCCGCGTACTCGGCGAGCCGGCCGGCCGTCGCGGTCTTCACGCCGGCCAGCACCAGGGTGTTCAGGCTCGCCCGCAGCTCGCCGGGGGTGCCGAGGGTGAGCGTGCGCAGGTCACCGATCCGAGGCCACATCCTGCCGAGGCTAGGCCAGCGCGGCCGGCACCGCCGCCGCAATTCGTCCGGCGCTGCTCAGATCAGCTGCCCGGCGTAGCCCGCGGCGTCGAGCAGCCGCTGGTCACCGCTGGCCGCGTGGGCGTCGAGGACCGCGTCGGCGAGCTTGACCACATGCGCGTCGCCGTGTCGGGCCGCGCGAGCAAAGACCTCCGCCGGGGTCGCGACGGTCACCGACGGCGGGGCGATCCCGTCGGTCGGGGCGTACACCGAGGTCACGGCCGCCGTCGCGGCCCAGGCCGCGGCGAGGCTCGGCGCCCACAGCGCCCGGTCGAGAGCCGGCAGGGTACGCAGCACGGCGGTCGGCGCGGTGACCGCGTGCACCAGCATGACCGGCTCCGCGTGCCCGAAGCGCAGGTAGTCGAGGCCGGCACGGTGCACGAGCGTGACGAGCCCGCGCTCCGCCTCGGTCGGCGTCCGCGCGGGGCGCAGCGCCGCGAGCGCCGGTTCCCATCGGGGTACGCCCACCAGCCGACCCAGTCGATCCCGGATGCCCCCGGTCTGGTCGTCGATCCGGGGCACCCCGGCCAGCGCGGCGGCCACGTCCGGCCCGGCGGCGTCCGGGTGGGCCTCGGGTGGGTTCGACGTGACCGAGGCGAGCAGCCGCTCGGCGCCGGGCACCGGCTGCCAGCGGGCCGCCCAGTAGCCGAGGGCCTGACCCAGCTCGGTGAGCCGCTGCGGGTTCGCGTCGTGCAGGTGCAGGGCGCGTACGGCGTGCCCGACCCGGATCACCCCGTGCGTGGCGCCGGCGGCGATGCCGGGCAGCAGTCGGGGCCACCAGGTGCCGAGCACGTCCCGCCACGGCTGCTCGCGCAGGTGCCGGTCGAAGTACGCCAGCCAGTCACCGGCCCGCTTCGCGTCGCCCAGCGCCGCCCGCCAGTCGTCGATCGGGCGCAGCCCGCGGGGCAGCTCGTCGAGCCGGCTGAGGTAGTCGTCCAGCCAGCGGTGCACCCGTTGCTCGTGCCCGTGCCGGGCCAGCGCCTCGACGGCCATCGGGCCGTGGTTGGAGAGCCAGCCCTTGTATTCGGGTCCGGTGCGGTGCAGCCGGTCGTACGCCTCGTCGAGAATTCCGTCGCTCATGCGTCGATCGTCGAAGGTGAAGTGGACTTCAGGTCAACCCGGCAGATCCGTGCCGGCGATCAGGCCGGTGATCCGCAGTGCGGTGGCAGTCTCGGGCGGGCAGTCGACGGCCACCACTGCGGTGCCGAGCACCTGCGCGCCGCGCTTGGCGCAGATGTCGTAGAGGGCGTGCAGTTGCGCGCCCGTGCGGACCCAGTCGTCCACGACCAGAACGCGGTCGTCGGGGCCGAGGTGCCGGTCCCGGACGGCCAGGTCGACCTGCCGGCCCCGGTAGTCCGGCGGGCTCTGCGCCCAGGTGAGCGGGCCGGCCGGCAACCTTCCGTCGCCGGGTTTGTGGGCGGCCACGAAGCCGACCCCGAGGGCGGTGGCGGCCAGTGGCCCGAGCAGCAGGCCGGTGACCGCCGGGGCGAGCACCACGGTCGGCCGGGCGGCCCGGTACGGCGCCACCAGGGCCGGTCCCAGTTCGGCCAGCACGGTGGGGTCGCGCCACCAACCGGAGATGTCGCTGACCAGGTGGCTGGCGTCCGGGCCGGGGTCGATCCACCGGAACAGGGCGGCCAGGCGTTCGGTCAGCTCAGCGGGCATCCGTCCATCGTGCGGCACGGGCGCTCGGCGCGTCCGCACCCGGGCCGGTCGACCCACCCCGGCTCGGATGATCGGCTACACGTACTATGCCAAATACGGGCAGATCACCATGATCACGTTGACTTCGGAAGTGCTTCTCTCGTTACGGTCCGAACCGGTTTGTTCAGTCGACGAAAGGACCGGGCCGGTGGCAGGCAGGCACTCCCGTACCCGCATCTTCTCCTCCCCGGCGGGCATCGCGGCCACCGCTGCGGTCGGCGTCGCTCTCGCCGTCGGGGGCACCGTCGGCACCGTCCAGCTGACCTCGGGCTCCGGGCAGTCGGGTCAGGCGACTCTCGACCTCACCCCGACCACCGCCCCCGCCAGCCTCGCCCCCAGTTCCCCGACCGCGTCACCGAGCGCCAGCGCCTCGCCGAGCGTGACGGCCAGCCCGTCCGCCAGCCGGTCGCCGCAGGCCGCCTCCCGGGCTAAGGCCCGCACCGAGTCGCCGAAGCCGCGCCCGACCGCGAAGAAGACCACAGCGGCGGCGAAGGTGCTGGAGAGCGGCTCGTGTGGCGCCTCCTTCTACTCCGACGGGCAGCTCACCGCCAACGGCGAGTCGTTCAACCCGAACGAGTTGACCGCGGCGCACAAGACGCTGCCGTTCAACACCAAGGTCCGGGTGACCAACCCGAGCAGCGGCAAGTCGGTCGTCGTGCGCATCAACGACCGTGGCCCGTTCATCGACGGTCGCTGCCTGGACCTGTCCCGCGCCGCGTTCGCGACCATCGCCTCGACCGACGTGGGCGCGCTGACCGTCCGCTACGAGGTGCTGGGCTGAGCGCAGCCGGGGCCGCCGATCCGGCCGCCAGCCTGGGCCGGCCGGACAGAACATCCTCGGACGAGGGGCCAGGTTCATTCACCGGTTCACGTGGATCAGGCATGCTGTCCCTCGTACCCACGCGACTCCTCCAGTCGGGCCGTAGCCCGCTGAGCCCCGGATCCCGCGCCGGCCTCGGCGCGGCCCTCGCCCTGCTCGCGATCGTCTCGGGGCTGGAGTTGGCCGACGGCCGTCGGGCGCACTACGTCGCGCTTCTGGTGGCCGCCCCGGTCCTGGCCGCCGCCCTGGCGGCCTGGCGGGTGGTGCTGGGTGTGGGTGCCGTGGCGACCCTGATCGGGGTGGGCTTCGCCCTGTTCGACCCGAGGATGATGCTGGTGACCTCGGTCAACGTGGTCGGCGTCGCGGTCGCGAGCGGGCTGGCCGTGGCGGTGGCCTCGATACGCCAGCGGCAGGCGGAGCAGATCGCCGAGCTGACCAAACTGGCCTCGGTGGCCCAGCAGGCGGTGCTGCGCCCGCTCGGGCCGCAGGTCGGCATGCTCTCGGTGGCCGGTCGCTACATCTCCTCCACCGCCACGGCCGAGATCGGCGGCGACCTGTACGAGGCGATCGACACCCCGTACGGCGTCCGCATGATCATCGGTGACGTGCGCGGCAAGGGCCTGGATGCGGTTCGGCTGGCCAGCATCGTCCTCGGCTCGTACCGGCACGTGGCCTACGAGCGGGCCGACCTGCGCGCCGTCGTCGCCGACCTGGATCGTGCGGTGGCCCGCAACGTCGGCGACGAGGACTTCGTGACCGCAGCGCTGGTCGAGGAGCGGGGTGGGACGCTCACGATCGTCAACTGCGGGCACCCGTCGCCGCTGCTGCTGCGCCGGGGCGCGGTGATCCCGCTGGAGCCGCCGGCGCCGGCGCCGCCCCTCGGGTTCATGCCGGTGGTGCGCCCCCGCGTGGAACGCCTGGAGCCCGGCGACCGCCTGCTCCTGTTCACCGACGGTCTCGGCGAGGCCCGGCGGGACGGCGAGTTCTTCCCCACCGCCGACCGGGCGTGGCGGCTGCTCGGGCACGGCACGGTCGCCGACGGGCTCGCGTCGCTGGAGA
Source organism: Micromonospora sp. NPDC049580 (assembly GCF_040675595.1). Taxonomy (NCBI): domain Bacteria; kingdom Bacillati; phylum Actinomycetota; class Actinomycetes; order Micromonosporales; family Micromonosporaceae; genus Micromonospora; species Micromonospora sp. NPDC049580. Next base: position 2,200 of record NZ_JBFAPG010000252.1, on the reverse strand, counting down.
CGGCTCTCGTCGAGTGGGTGCACGGGCACCTGGACGACGACATCGCCCTGGTCCTGATGGAGTACGTCGGTGCCCGCACGGGCGCGACGTCGGCCGTGCCGAGCTGGGAGGTCGGCGCCGCCGAGAGCTGAGCGGGGCGTCCGGCGCGCAACTGTGTAATCGCCGTCACTTACGTGATCGGCTTGTCGCTGCCTACCCACGAGTAATACAGTCGGGGTTACTGATCGGTAACACCTGTCCGGAAGCGGGGCCAGCGAGCATGACCCACTACAAGAGCAACCTTCGGGACCTCGAGTTCAACCTGTTCGAGGTCTTCGGGGCGGACCGGGCGTTCGGCCAGGAGCCGTACTCGGACCTCGACACCGACACCGCCCGGAGCTTCCTCGCCGAGGTGGATCGCCTCGCCCGCGAGGACCTGGCCGCCAGCTACACGGACAGCGACCGCAACCCGCCCGTCTTCGACCCGGCCACGCACACCGCGCCGCTGCCGGAGTCGTTCAAGAAGTCCTACCAGGCGTTCATGGACTCCGAGTTCTGGCGGCTGGACCTGCCGCCCGCGCTGGGTGGCACCAACGCCCCGCGGGCCCTCTGGTGGGCCCTCGCCGAGCTGGTGCTCGGCTCGAACGCGCCGGTCTGGATGTACGCCTCCGGCCCGTCCTTCGCGCACGTGCTGCACGTCGAGGGCACCGAGCGGCAGAAGGCCTGGGCCAAGCTCTTCATCGACAAGCAGTGGGGCTCCACGATGGTGCTCACCGAGCCGGACGCCGGTTCGGACGTGGGCGCCGGCCGCACGCGCGCCATCCAGCAGCCGGACGGCACCTGGCACATCGAGGGCGTCAAGCGGTTCATCACCTCGGGTGAGCACGACCTGAGCGACAACATCGTCCACTACGTGCTGGCCCGCCCGGTGGGCGTGGAGGGCGTCGGCGGCCCCGGCACCAAGGGTCTGTCCCTCTTCGTGGTGCCCAAGTTCCACTTCGACGAGACCACCGGTGAGCTGGGCGAGCGCAACGGCGTCTACGCGACCAACGTCGAGCACAAGATGGGCCTGAAGGTCTCCAACACCTGCGAGGTGACCTTCGGCGAGCACGGCGTACCCGCCAAGGGCTGGCTGCTCGGCGACAAGCACGACGGCATCCGGCAGATGTTCATGATCATCGAGTACGCCCGGATGATGGTCGGCACCAAGGCGATCGCCACCCTCTCGACCGGCTACCTCAACGCCCTGGAGTACGCGAAGAACCGGGTGCAGGGCGCCGACCTGGTCCAGCAGGCGGACAAGACCGCCCCGCGGGTCACCATCACCCACCACCCGGACGTCCGCCGCTCGCTGCTGCTGCAGAAGTCGTACGCCGAGGGTCTGCGCGCCCTGGTCCTCTACACCGCCACCTGGCAGGACCGGGTCGCCATCGCCGAGGCGTCCGGCGACGAGAAGGCCACCAAGCTGGCCAAGCGGGTCAACGACCTGCTGCTGCCGCTGGTCAAGGGCGTCGGTTCGGAGCGGGCGTACGAGCTGCTCGGCCACGAGGCCCTGCAGACCTTCGGCGGCTCCGGCTTCCTGCAGGACTACCCCCTGGAGCAGTACGTCCGGGACGCCAAGATCGACACCCTGTACGAGGGCACCACGGCCATTCAGAGCCTGGACCTGATCTTCCGCAAGATCGTCCGGGACAACGGCAAGGCGCTGATGGCGGTCGCCGGCGAGATCCAGGAGTTCATCTCCTCCGAGGCGGGCAACGGCCAGCTCAAGGAGGAGCGGCAGGCGCTCGGCAAGGCGCTCGCTGAGATCCAGAACATCCTCGGCACGCTGACCGGCTGGCTGGGCGAGGCGCAGGGCGGCGACACCCGCGCGCTCTACAAGGTCGGCCTGAGCAGCCGGCGGTTCCTGCTGGCCATCGGCGACCTGGTCGTCGGCTGGCTGCTGCAGAAGCAGGCCGACGTCGCGCTCAAGGCGCTGGCCGGCGAGGTCTCCGCCACCGACAAGGCGTTCTACACCGGCAAGGTGGCCGCCGCCCGGTTCTTCGCCCGCGAGGTGCTGCCGCGCATCGGCGCCGACCGGCGGATCATCGAGGGCGCCGACCTCGACATCATGGACCTCCCGGAGGAGGCCTTCTGACCGTGCCACGGCACGCCTGAGCGGTTCCGGGTCGCACCACCCGGCGCTGACGTCGACGGCCGGTGGGGCAACCGCCCCGCCGGC
>NZ_JBFAPG010000251.1:0-9099 GCF_040675595.1 Micromonospora sp. NPDC049580 | reverse complement strand
GCTCGCGCGGCGACCGGGACGAGCCGTTCGGCGGCCGGGGCGCGTCCTGGAAAGGCGCGTTCGTGGGCGGCGACCTGCTGGTGCAGGCGGTCACCGTGGGCGGCGAGGGCCGCCTCTACGGCAACTTCCCCGACTACAACAGCTACCCCGCCACCTGACCGCCGTACCGGGAATGGCCCCTCGTCGACGCCTCGTGCGGGGCGAGGGGCCATTCTCCACAGCGGGTGACCAGGGCTCGTCCCTACGCGCCCGACGTGAGGGACATGCCCTTGCGATCCGCGGCGAGCGGGACGGTGAGGGTGAGCAGGGTGCCGTCGCGCTCCGTTGAGCTGGACCGGTTCAGCCGGCGCAGCGTCCGCAGCATCGGCGCGTTGTCCATCTGCACGTGCAGCACCAGGGCCGCGTAGCCGGCGTCGTCGGCGTGCCGGACCAGCCGGCGCAGCAGCGCCGAGCCCAGGCCGCGGCGCTGCCAGTCGTCGCGCACCAGCAACGCCACCTCGGCCTCGTCGCCCTCGCCAACCAGGTTCGCCATCGCGACCAGCGCGCCGTCCCCGTCGGTGGTCGTGGCGACCAGGGTGAGCCCTCGGCTCGGCTCCAGCAGGCGGCGCAGCCGGGCCGGCTGCGGCAGTGCCGCACCACCCAGGTAGCGCCGCTGCCGGCTGCGCGGCGAGCAGCCCTCGTGCAGCTCCAGGACGCTCGGCAGGTCATCGACGCAGGCGGGACGCGCGATCAGCTCGGCCCCGTCGGGCAGCACCAGGGTGACCTGTTCGGCGGCCCGACGGGTCACGGTGGCGGCCACCTCGACCAGGGCCTGTGCCCGGGCGTACTCCGCCGGGGTGAAGGCGGGCGCGGCCCGGCGCAACGCGAACGAGCCGCCCGCCGGGTCGGCCAGCAGCATGGTGGTGGCGGTGCTGCCCCGGTCCACGCCGGTCGACGCCGGCCGCCAGCTGACCGAGTCCGCGCCGAGCAGGGTCCGCAGCGCCTCACCCGCCGCGTCCGGGTCACGCACCAGCCGGTTGGCCAGCCCAAGGACCCGGGTCGGCTGGTCGGCCAGGCCGCGCGCCTCGCTGCGAGCCACCCAGCAGTCCCGCCCACGACCCCGCTCGACGGCCGCGACCAACTCGGCCTCGTCGAGCGCGTCCGGAGCGTCGACCAGGAAGTCGTCCACTGCGCCCTGCTCGGTGGGCTGTACCTGCACGGTGAGGATGTTGACCCCACGCAGCGCGAGGCTCGCCGTGAGAACCGACAGGTAACCCGGTCGGTCGTCCACGGTGGCCCGGATCCGCCACAACGTCATGGTTGGCTCCCTTCCCCACGTCAGAGCCTCGCCCCCGGCTGTTGCGGCCCGGTTGCCCGGCCGTGTCGGCCCGGGAACTCCCGGGGCCGCTCAGGGGCCGGCGACGACCGGTGGTGCGCCGACCAGGTCCAGTCGGTCGCCGAGAATCACCGCGCTGGCGCGGACGAGCTGGGTGAGCCGGTCGACCTCCGTGCTGTGGAAACCCGCAGCGCTGAGGGTGTCGCTGTGCTCGCGGGCCACCACCAGCACCAGGCCGGCCCGACCGAACGGGGCGATCGCGTGGTGGGTGCCGTCGGGCGTGGTCATCGAGCGGCCGCGTAGCGGGGTCACCTCGGGCAACCGCAGGGGTACGGGAGCACGCCAGCTCGCGTGGCCCACGGTGGCGCCACCGCCCCCGGTGCGCGACGCCCAGTCCACCGGAACCACCGCGGCGACCGCCCAGTCGGCCGCCAGCAGCCCCGGCACCGCGTCGACCAGGGTCGCCAGCCCGTCGGCCGGGTTGGCCGCGACCTGCGCCAGCAGCTCCGCGTCCTGGCCGGTGGTGGTGGGCGCGCCGATCGCCCGCCACACGCCGTCCACCCGTACGCCCGGAATCGCCGCGAGGCCGGCCAGCAGACGCTCGACCCGAGCGGCGCCCGGCCACACCACAGTGAAGTCGTCCACCGCGCGCCCGCCGAGACGTTCGAGGACCACCACCTGGACGATGTCCGCGCCGGAGACACCCAACGTGCGGGCGACCTGGCCGAGGGTGCCCGGACGGTCCGGCAGGGTGACCCGAACTCGCAGCAACATGTCTGTCCCTCCGCTCGGCGGGCCGGCGACGGCCGGCAGGCTGCTCACAGCCTGAATGTTGACCATTTCGTCCCTGTTGCAGAGGCATGTCCCGAGGGGAAAATCTGACCTTGACAACGTGAGCGGGCTGCCATGAACTAGTCGGATGACCGATCCGGCCGTCAACGCGCTCCGGCCGGGCGTTGTTCCGGCGTCCCCCGCCGGGCTGGACCTCGATCGACTCGCCGGCTATCTGGCGGCGCACCGACCCGAGCTGGCCGTGGGACGGGCGCGGGCCGACCTGATCGCGGGCGGCAAGTCCAACCTCACCTACCTGCTGCGCCTCGGCGACCGGGAGGTCGTGCTGCGCCGGCCGCCGCTGGGGCACGTGCTGGCGACAGCCCACGACATGGCCCGCGAGTTCCGGGTCATCTCGGCGCTGGCGCCGACCGAGGTGCCGGTGCCGGGCGCGCTGCTGCTCTGCACCGACCCCGAGGTGATCGGCGCCCCGTTCTACCTGATGGAGCGGATGCCCGGCGAGGTGTTCCGCACCCGCGCGCAGACCGACCCGCTCGGCGACGAACGACGACGGGCGCTCGCCATGGCGATGATGGACACTCTCGCCGCGCTGCACACCGTCGAGCCGGCCGCCGTCGGGTTGAGCGACTTCGGCCGCCCCGAGGGCTACCTGGCCCGGCAGGTCCGCCGCTGGGCCGGGCAGCTCGACCGCTCGCGCAGCCGCGACCTGCCCGGCATCGACGAGCTGCGTGACCTGCTGGCCGCGACCGCCCCGGAGGGCGCGAACGCCGGCCGGATCGTGCACGGCGACTACCGGCTGGACAACCTTCTCGCCTCGGCCGACCCGGTGGCCGTGCACGCCGTCCTGGACTGGGAGATGGCCACCCTCGGCGACCCCCTCGCCGACCTGGGGCTGCTCCTGACGTACTGGGATGTCCTCGGCGGCAGCGAGACGGCCGAGGGCAACCCGGTGGCCGACGGGCTCGGGCCGCGCGCCGGCTTCCCCACCGGCGCCGAGCTGATCGACCGGTACGCCGGGCGCAGCGACGTGGACGTCGGGCCGCTGCACTGGCACGTGGCGCTGGGCTGTTTCAAGCTCGCGGTGATCTGCGAGAGCATCCACTACCGCCACACGCTCGGGCAGACGCTCGGCGAGGGCTTCGACCGGATCGGCGAGATGGTGGCACCGCTGGTCGCGCACGGGCTGACCGCCGCCAGGGAGCGGTGATGGACTTCTCGTACGACGCCCGGACCGAGGAGCTGCGCGACGAGCTGACCCGGTTCCTCACCGAACACGTCTACCCGGCCGAGGCGGTGCACGCCGAGCAGGTCGCCGCCGGTGACCCGTGGTCGCGTACCCCCGTGCTGGCCGAGCTCAAGGCCGAGGCCCGCAAGCGCGGCCTGTGGAACCTGTTCCTGCCCGACCCGCGCTACGGCGCCGGCCTGACCAACCTGCAGTACGCGCCGCTCGCCGAGCTGACCGGGCGCAGCCCGCACCTGGCGCCGGAGGCGGTCAACTGCGCGGCGCCGGACACCGGCAACATGGAGCTGCTGGCCGAGTTCGGCTCAGAGGCGCAGCAGCAGCGCTGGCTGATGCCGCTGCTGGAGGGCGAGATCCGCTCCGCGTTCTGCATGACCGAGCCGGACGTGGCGTCCTCGGACGCCACCAACATCGCCACCCGGATCGTCCGCGACGGCGACGAGTACGTCATCAACGGCCGCAAGTGGTGGTCGTCGGGCGCGATGGACCCGAGCTGCGAGATCTTCATCGTGATGGGCAAGACCGATCCCGACGCCGATCGGCACCGCCAGCAGAGCATGGTGCTGGTCCCCCGGGACACCCCCGGGGTGCACGTCCGCCGGGGCATGACCGTCTTCGGCTACACCGACGGCTCACACGGCGGGCACGCCGAGATCGACTTCACCGACGTCCGGGTGCCGGCGGAGAACCTGATCGGCGCCGAGGGCAGCGGCTTCGCCATCGCCCAGGCGCGACTGGGCCCGGGCCGGATCCACCACTGCATGCGATTGATCGGAATGGCTGAGCGGGCATTGGAGCTGCTCTGCAAGCGGGCGCTCGAGCGGGTCGCGTTCGGCCGGCCGCTCGCCGAGCAGGGCGTGGTCCGGGAGTGGATCGCCGAGTCCCGGGTGCGCATCGAGCAGGCCCGCCTGCTGGTGCTCAAGACGGCCTGGTTGATGGACACCGTCGGCAACAAGGGCGCCCACACCGAGATCCAGGCCATCAAGATCGGCACGCCGGCGATGGCGGAGTGGGTGATCGACAAGGCCATCCAGGGGTACGGCGGCGCCGGCGTCAGCCAGGACACCCCGCTGGCCGCCCTCTGGGCGCAGACCCGCACCCTGCGCCTCGCCGACGGCCCCGACGAGGTGCACCGCAACTCCCTCGCCAAACGCGAACTCCGCCGCTGGGCCTGACCCCCCGCCGCTCAGGCGGAGGCTCGGTGCACCAGTTGGGTGTCCAGGAGGATGTGCGGGGCGGGTAGGTCGTCACCGCGGATGCGGGCCACCAGCAGGCGGGCCATCTGTCGGCCCATCTCCTCCACCGGCTGGAAGACCGTGGTCAGCGGCGGCTCCGCCTGTTGGGCGATCGTCGCGTCGTCGAAGCCGATCACCGCGACGTCCTCGGGGACACGCCGGCCGGCCTCGCGCAGGGTACGCAGCGCACCGAACGCCATCAGGTCGGACGCCACGAAGACCGCGTCCAGATCCGGGCAGGAGTCCAGTAGCCGGCGCATGGCGGCCGCGCCGCTGCCCTCGCTGAAGTCGCCGTACGCGATCAGGTCGGGGTTGACGCCACCCCCGGTGGCCTTGACCGCCTCGGTGTAGCCGGCCAGGCGGGCCAGACCCGCGCCCATGTCCTGCGGGCCGGCGATGGTGCCGATGCGTCGACGCCCCTGCCCGGTCAGGTATTCCACCGCCTGTCGGGCCCCGCCAACGTTGTCCACGTCGACGAACCAGGCCGGCTGGGCGCCGGGTTGCAGCATCCGGGCGGGCCGACCGCCGAGCACGGCGGGCAGGCCGCGCTCCTCCAGCAGGGTCGGCAGCGGGTCGGAGTCGTGCAACGACAGCAGCAGTACGCCGTCGACGTGCTGGTTGGTCAGGTGGTGCTCGACCCGCTCCCGCTCGACCGGCGACTGGGCCATGGCCAGCCAGAGCTGCATCGGTGTCTCGAGCAGCGCGGAGCTGATGCCCCGCACGATCGAGGCGAAGAACGGCTCGGTGAAGACCCGCTCGCCGGACTCGGACACCACCAGGGCGACGGAGTCGGTGCGCTGGGTGACGAGCGCGCGGGCCGCGCGGTTCGGCACGTACCCCAGCTCGGCGATGGCCTGCTGGACCGCGGCCCGGGCCTCCGGGCTGACCTGGGGCGAGCCGTTGACCACGCGGGAGACCGTGCCTCGACCCACGCCGGCGCGCGCCGCGACCGCGTCGAGGGTCGGGCGCCCGAGCGACCGGGTGCGCTGCGTTGTCATCGTCTGCTCCTCCGACGGCGGGCGGGCCCGGCGCCACCCGAGAAAGGTGGACACCGGGACCGCCCTGATGGCTGGCCCGAGCCTATTGTGCGGCCAGACCGTTGCGTCGGATCACCGAGGCGTACCACCTGGCGCTGGACTTGGGAATGCGAAGCTGGCTGTCGTAGTCGACGTGGATCATGCCGAAGCGCTTCGTGTAACCCCAGGCCCACTCGAAATTATCCATCAGTGACCAGGCAAAGTATCCCCGCAGGGGCACGCCCGCGTTGATCGCCTCGTGGCAGGCGCGCAGGTGGGCGTCGAAGTAGGCCAGCCGGTCCGGGTCGTCGACCTGTCCGTCGACGACCGCGTCGACGAACGCGGAGCCGTTCTCGGTGACGTACAGGGGCAGGTCGGTGTACTCCTCGTGCACCCGCCGCAGCGTCTCGACCAGGCCCGGGGCGTCGATCTCCCAGTCCATGTCGGTGACCGGGACGCCCCGGGTGACGAAGCGGACGTCCTCGCTGCCCGGCCAGCAGGACGGTTCCCGCCAGTACGGCTCGGGCTCGGCGCCCTCGACCGGCGCGGCGACCACGTGCCGGCTGTAGTAGTTGATCCCGACCAGGTCCAGCGGCGTGGCGATGGTAGCCAGGTCGCCGTCGCGGACGTGGTCGAAGTCGGTCACCGTGCGCAGGTCGGCCACCAGGTCCGCCGGGTACGACCCGCGCAGCAGCGGGTCGAGGAAGAAGCGGTTGGCCAGCCCGTCGATCCGCCGGGCCGCGTCGATGTCGGCGGGGGTGTCGCTGGCCGGGTCGACCGGGTACAGGTTGACGGTCACGCCCACCTCGGCGGTGGGTCGGGCGGCCCGCAGCGCCTGCACGGCCAGGCCGTGCCCGAGCATCAGGTGGTGCCCGGCGCGGACCGCGTCCGCGCCGTTCGACCGGCCCGGGGCGTGCACTCCGGAGCCGTACCCGAGGAACGCCGAGCACCAGGGCTCGTTCAGCGTCGTCCAGTAGCGCACCCGGTCGCCGAGCGCGTCGGCCACGAGCGTGGTGTAGTCGGCGAAGCGCGCCGCGGTGTCCCGCGACGGCCAGCCGCCGGCGTCCTCCAGCTCCTGCGGCAGGTCCCAGTGGTAGAGGGTGAGCCACGGCTCGATGTCGTGGGCCAGCAGATCGTCGACCAGCCGACGGTAGAAGTCCAGACCCTGTGGGTTGGCCGCGCCCGAGCCGCCGGGCTGCACCCGGGGCCAGGAGACCGAGAAACGGTACGACCTCAGGCCCAGCTCGGCCATCAGGGCGACGTCGTCACGGACCCGGTGGTAGTGGTCGCAGGCCACGTCACCGGTGTGTCCGTTGACCACCAGGCCCTCGGTGTGGCTGAAGGTGTCCCAGATCGACGGGGTGCGGCCGCCCTCGGCCGCCGCCCCCTCGATCTGGTACGCCGCGGTCGCGGCGCCCCACAGGAAGCCGGGTGGGAAGGTCAGCCCGGGGCGCTCGTCGAGGACGTCGACGGCGGGTGGGCTGGCGGGGTTGCTCACGACTTGACGGCACCTTCCATGATCCCGCCAATGATCTGGCGGCCGAACAGAACGAACACGATAAACAACGGAAGGGTCGCGATGAGCGTACCCGCGAAGATCTGAGAATTGTCCGCGAAGTACGCGGTGTTCAGACTGCGCAGTGAGATCTGCACGGTCGGATTGGCCGGGTCGGCGAGCACCACGAATGGCCAGAAGAACTGGTTCCACTGCTCCATGAAGGTGAGCAGCCCGAGCACGGCCGCGGCGGGTCGCAGCGCCGGCACCACCACGTGCCAGTAGACCCGCCAGGTGGAGCAGCCGTCGACCCGGGCCGCCTCGATCAGCTCGTTGGGCACCGCCTGCTCGGCGTACTGGCGCATCATGAAGATGCCGAAACCGCCGATCAGGAACGGCACGGTCACCGACGGCATGGTGTTCAGCCATTCCAGTTTCGCCATCAGGATGTACAGCGGCAGCACGCCGAGCTGGATGGGAATCATCATCGAGGCCAGGATGATCAGCAACAGCGCGTTCTTGCCGCGGAAGCGCAGTTTCGCGAACGCGAATCCGGCGAGCGAGCCGAAGAACACGGTCGCCACCGTGATCGTGCCCGACACCAGGAACGAGTTCATCAGGCCCTTGACGATGTTCGCGTCGCCGTTGTCGAGCACCCGCTGGATGTTCTCGCCCAGCTTGCCGCCGGGCAGGAAGGGCGGCGGCCAGGAGTTCGCGGCGTCGCTGGTCCGCGAGGCGATGACGATCATCCAGTAGAACGGGAAGAGCGACAGGATCACGCCGAGGACGAGCCCGAACCAGGTCAGTGGGCTGGCCGTCCAGAGCTTCTCCGCCCGGTGGCGGATGCCGGTGCGCCCGGCCGGTGGCCGGACCGCCGGCGGTCGCAGAGTGGTACTGGTCATGGGTGGGCCACCCTCACTTGTCGGAGCTGATTCGGCGGGCCAGCAGGTAGTTGAGGAACGAGACGGACGCGATCAGCAGGAAGAGCACCAGGGCGACGGCACCCGCGTACCCCCACCGGAACCGCTGGTTCATGACGTCCAGCAGGTACATCGTGATCGTCTGGAACTGACCCTCCGTGCCGCCGGAGAGCGCGCCCGAGCCGCTGGTGAACATCAGCGGCTCGGTGAAGAGCTGCAGACCGCCGATGGTCGAGATGATCAGCGTGAAGATGATGGTGGGACGCAGCTGGGGGATGGTGATCGACCAGAACTGCCGGCGCTGGGAGGCGCCGTCGAGGGCGGCCGCCTCGTACACGTCCTTGTTGATCGACTGCATCGCCGCGAGGTAGATCAGGGCGTTGTAACCCACCCACCGCCAGTCGACCATCGTGGCGATGGCGAACCAGGAGGCGAAGCGGTTGGCCCGCCAGTCGATGGGGCCGACGCCGACCAGGTCGAGCAGCCAGTTCATCAGGCCGAACTCGCGGGCGTAGATCATCGAGAAGATGAGCGCCACCACGGCGGTCGAGGTGATGATCGGCATCGCGATGGCCAGCCGGAAGAACATCTGACCGCGGATGCGCCGGTTCAGGGCGTTCGCCAGCAGCAGGGCGATGATCAGCTGCGGGATGGTGGAGAGCGCGAACATCCCGAAGGTGTTCACCACCGCGTTCCAGAACTGTGGATCGTTCGTGAACAACTCGACGAAGTTGTCCAGACCGACGAAGCTGATCGTCGCGTTCATCGGTGACCGGTCGGTCATCGCGATCCAGAACGTGTAGACGATCGGGTAGACGCCGAAGATCGCGAACAGCACGAAGAACGGCAGGACGAAGACGTACGGGGTGAGGCGCAGGTCCAGCCGGTTCAACTGCCGGCGGCGCGTCGGTGAGTGCCGCGGAGCGGGACGCGACCGGCGGGCCGACGCACCCGGTGGCGCGGGGGTCTTCAGGGAGCTCATGAGCGGTCCTTCACACTCGGCGACGCCGTCGTGGGCGCCGCGGCAGGGCGTTCCGACGCGGGTTCACGGGTGGTGCCGCAGCGGCACCACCCGTGAGCGCGTAA
>NZ_JBFAPG010000250.1:0-9104 GCF_040675595.1 Micromonospora sp. NPDC049580 | reverse complement strand
CGGGCGGCACGGTCGGCGCGTGACGTCAGGAGATGACCACGTCGCGGTAGTAGTAGCGCAGGATCGCCTGGTAGCTGCTGCCCGAGTTGGCGAGGTCACGCGAGCCGTACTGCGACAGCCAGTCCCCGTCCACCCAGCCACCGCACGCGGTGGTGGTCGCGCAGTAGTGCGCCCGCAGGATGTTGCCGCTCCGGGTCATCCGGGTCGACCAGGTCCGGTCCACCGCCGCCGACGTCGACGTCTGCGCCGACGACGGCCGGTAGACCTGGTCGCCGGTGTCGTCCCGAACGTCGTAGCACTGGCCGCCGGACGTCTTCCGGGTCGAGTGCAGCGCCCAGTACCACCCGTAGCTCTTCACGGCCATCGCACCGGCATCCAGCGAGGCGGCCGGCCAGCTCGTCACCCACTCGTTCGGGAGGACGTTCTTGACGTACGTCTTGAAGTCGACCCGATCGACTCGTCCGAGACTGACCCGGTAGACGAGGATGGTGCTCGGCAGCTTGCTGTTGGTGCCGTCGGTGCTACAGCCCGTCGGTCCGCTCAACAGCTCGTGCGAGGCGTTGTTGTTCTTCAGCGTGGCGTTGAGGTTGCCCTTCGCCCCGGATGCGAAGTCCTGGGTGGCGCCGGCGAAGTTGCTGTTGAAGTAGACCCGCACGGTCTTGCCGGTCCGGTTCCACACCGACGCCGCGTTGTTCTTCACGCACAGGCCCTTGCCGGCGCCCGCGCCCTTGAAGTCGTAGCAGGTCGGCTGCGTCGTGCCGTAGTCGTCCAGCGAGTCGGTGAAGTCGGAGACCGAGCCGGCCTGGTTGCTGTTGTAGTAGTAGCAGAACTCGCCGCTGTCGCAGGTTCCGTCCCGTTCGGCCGCCGCTGCCGGCGAGGCGACACTCAGGATGGAGGTGGACATGGCGAGGACGGCGCCGACGACGGCGAGGCCCTTGCGGATATTCATGGCGCCCTACCTCTCGTTGTAGCCCTGGGAGTTCCAGAACGCGGTCGGGTCGGCGTTGTCCAGGGTGGAGTCGCCGACGCTGACGGCCGCGTGGGTCTGCCGGCCGGCCCGGACCTCGACGTGGGTGTGCGCGCCCGAGCTGGAGGACACTCCGTGCCACGACTCATCGGCGATGATCTCGCCCTTGCTGATGGCGTCGCCCACGCTCACCCCGGACCTGGGCGCGGTGTGCAGGTAGATCACCGTCTTGTTGAGCGAGGAGTTGTAGACGGAGATCGTGGACAGGCCGCCGCTGCCGGTGCTGCCCTGCGCGACGTAGATGACCGTTCCGGAGACCAGGGCGCGCACGTCCGAGCCGACGCTGCGGGCGATGTCGATGCCCTCGTGCCGGCCGGGCGTGGTGGTGTAACCGTCGAAGCCGCACGTGACCGTGCCGCCGCTGGCCTGGTACAGGGCGTACGACAGGTTCGTGCGCGTCGACGGCGAGAACTGGTGCGAGGCGTTGTTGTTCTTCAGCGTGGCGTTGAGGTTGCCCTTCGCGCCGGCCGCGAAGTCCTGGTAAGAACCGGCGTAGCCGCTGTTGTAGTAGACGCGGACGGTCTTGGTGCTGCGGTTCCAGACCGAGGCGGCCTCGTTCTTGATGCACAGGCCCTTGCCAGCGCCAGCGCCCTTGAAGTCGTAGCACGAGGGCTGCTCGGTGCCGTAGTCGTCGAGCGAACCGGTGAAGTCCGAGATCGATCCCGCGTTGTCGCTGTTGTAGTAGTAGCAGAATTCGCCGCTGTCGCAGACCCCGTCTCGGGCCGCCGCCGACGCGGGCGATGCGACGCTGAGGATCGAGGTGGTCGCGGCCAGCGCGACGCCGACGGCGGCGAGGCTCTTACGGATGTTCATGGTGTCCTTTCAGAACGGTGAGGGGGTGCGGGTCACTGCCCGCGCTGGTACTGCTCCCAGGTCTTGATCGGGATCTGGGGGCCGTCGTCCGGTCCCTGGTTGGCCAGGCCGTTCATGCCGAGGTAGTAGTCGCCGACCTGGTGCTGCGCCTGACTGGACAGGTCCGTGTCGTTGATCGCCGTGGCGTGGATGTGCCATGGCCAGTCGCCCTGGTTCGGGTTGCGGACCCAGGCGGCGAAGCCGACCTGGCGCAGGGCCCGGGCGACGGCGGTGCGCCTGGCCGCGGTCATGCCGGTGACCGCGATGTCCACCACACCCCCGCCGTCGTGCGTACCGGCCGAGGTGGGGTCGCCCCCGGGGTTGTACGAGCCCTGGTCGAGCACCAGGGTGTAACCGAGCAGACGCTGGGCCTCGGCCAGCATCGCCTGGGTACGGGCGTTGACGACGTACCCGTCGCGCTGGACCTTCGCGCCCGGACCGATCGTGTTGCCGACGGTGTAGCGGTTCAGCCCGAGCTTCGTCAGCGACGTCGTGCCGGGCAGCCCGTTCGCGGCCAGCCCGGTGTAGCCGAGTGAGCGTTGGTACGCCGCGTACGCCGAGACGGTCACCGTGCCGAAGTAGCCGTCGACCCACTGCGCGTTCAGCAGGCCCTGCGCCTGCAACGCCTGCTCCACGGCGAGCACGGAGTTCTTCGCACCCGGAGTCAGTGTGTTGTCGGCACGGCGGGGGTCGATCTGGGCGGCCAGGACGGTGGCCTCCATGTCCACGACCGGCCGCGCGGCCGTGGCGGCGGTCGGCTGCGCTGTGGCGCCGGATGCCGCCGCGTGGGCCGGGACGCCGACGGCCACGCAGAGCGCGGCGAGCCCGACGGTTAACCAGGGACGGCGCAAGATGGGTCCTCCTCGTAGCTGGTGAGTCGTTCTCGGTGCGACATCACCCTGCGAGAAGCGCCCCGCTGTTCGGTACCCCCGGTGTCCTGTCAGATCCGTCAGGCCGTCACCGACCTCGATGAATGCGGTGTTGTCAGCTTGGGTCGAGCCCGCGCCTGACATCGAGCGTGCGCATCCGCACGCCGCTCGGGGCGATTCGTCAGGCGGTCACGGTGACCATGAAGTACACCGGCCGCCGGGTGGGGAAGTACTCCCGCCCGGTCTCGTCGACCATCTTCCAACTGACCCAGCACCTGCCGGGGCGGCTCGGCGCGGTGACCCGAACACGGATCATCACCTGCTCACCGGGCGGCGTGTCACCGATCGGCACCCGATTCGGTGTCTGGCAACCGTCACCGTCGGCGGTGGGCTCCGTACGCGCCAGGTACCGGTGGTGCCAGTCGACCCTTCCCACGTTCGCGAGAGCCCACACCTTGTCGAACTGGGTGTTCACCTTCACCTGGGTGCCGTCGGGGATGGTGACGTCGGCGACGAACCTGCTCGAGTCCCCGGGAATCAGCGAGTCCGAGAACGCCGTCGTGGACGGCGACGCCACCGACGACGGTGACGCGGTCGGGGTGCCGGAGCCGTCGGGGCCCGACCGGCCACGAACGCTCAGGCCCAGGACGGCGGCCACCGCCACCACCAGCACCACCGCGGCGGCGTTGAGCCACGGCAGGCGACGCCGCCGCGTACTCGCGACGCCATCCGCGGCCCGCGGATACTCCACGACCTGCAACGCGCCCTGCTCCGTCGGCGCGGACGCGGCGACGACCGGCTCGAGGTCACCGTCCCCGCTGGGCTGGGCCATCCCCGGGCGCTGCGCGTCCTCCCATCGGCGCCGCCACTGGGCCTCGTCCGCCTCGCAGGCTCGGACGAACTCCCGCGTGGTCTCCCACGAGGGAAACCTGGTCCCGGCGGCGGCCTCGTGCAGGGTCGTGTGCGAGATCCGACCCGACCGCCCCGCCATCTTGCGGAACGACGGGTCTCCCGCGGCGCTGCGCAGTGTCCGCAACTGCTCGGCGAACCTCTCGGCGGCCCGTCCGTCCTGACTCGACTCCGCGGCGGCACGCTGGTCCTTCATCAGTCCCCCATGTCAGACGACTCCGTCAGACGTTGTCAAGGCGTGTCAGAGGCTACCGAACGGGCCACGGTGACCATCAATGTGGTGCATCGACGACACGGGGATCGACGGTCCCGGTGCATTGAAGGAGGTCATCGATGAAGAGCCTTTCCCGACGCGGCGTACGCATCCTCGCGGCCGCTGGGCTGGCTGTGCCCGCGACGTTGGCGTTCGCCGGCCCCGCCCACGCCGAGACGAACCCGCGCTGCGCGAGCTCGGTGCAGATCGGCGCGACGGCGTACGTCACCGTCGGCGGGCAGACCGCCGCCTCGGTCAAGCAGTACAAGGGCTGCGGCAAGAACTACGCCTACACGTACGTGTGGCAGCAGTACCGGGCCAGCCACGGCTCCTACCAGGTCTGCACCTCGATCGTCACCGGAAGCACGCTTCGCGACCTGCAGTGCTCGAGCGGCCCGGACGTCTGGTCGCTGGGCGCCAACACGCTGACGGTGTGCACCCGGGCCCTCGGTGGGATCTCCGACGTGGCGCAGAAGGAGACCGAGGTGCGCTGCTGACCGGCACGGGTGGGTGTCCGGTGCCGCCGCCGGGGATCACCAGGCACGGCCGGCGGCACCGCGCCACCGTAGGGTGGCAGGGACGACTCAGCTGTGCAGGGTGGGTCGGTAGATGAGTTCCTGGGAGCGGCAGTCCAGCGTCCCGCTCTCGATCAGCTCCAGGTCGTAGTCGGCCATCCCGTGGAAGATCGGCTCCGTTCCGGTCTGACCGGTGAGCACCGGAAAGAGCGTCACCTGAACGAAGTCGACCAGACCGGCGGCCAGCAGTGCCCGGTTCATCGAGAGGCTGCCGTGTGACCGCAACGGCACCTCGGACTCCTCCTTGAGCCGGGCGACGACGTCGACGGCGTCACCGCGCACGATGGTCCCGTCCGGCCAGTCGAGGGGGCCCTGCACCGTGTTCGACACGATCGTCGCCGGAAGGTTGACCATGCGGGTGACCCAGGCGTCCCGGACCTCGGACTCCTCGGTGCTGTCGGCCAGCATTCCCACGAACACCCGGTAGGTGCCGCCGCCGAAGACCATGCGCTGGTCCTCGTCGTACGTGGCGAGTCGGCGCTCCAGCAGCTCCGGCCCCTGCTTACCCCAGTAGCCGCCCCAGTTGCCAGTGCTGGCGCCGAAACCGTCGAGGCTGGCGAAGACGTCGAAGGTGTAGGTGGCGGTCACGATGGTCTCCTCGGGTGGGTGAGTTCGGTACGACGCGTCCGCAGGAAGGCACGCTCGGTCTCGTTGCTGGTCAGCGCGATAGCCTGGTCGTAGGCGGCGCGGGCCTCGGAGTCGCGTCCGAGCCGGGCCAGCAGCTCGGCCCGGGTGGCGGGCAGCCGGTGGTAGCCCGGGAGGTCGACGTCCGCCAACGCGGCGAGGGCCGCCGCCGGCCCGTGCACCTCGGCGACCGCGACGGCACGGTTGAGCGCGACGACGGGAGTCGGCGCGAGCGAGAAGAGCTGGTCGTACAGCGCCAGAACCTGCGGCCAGTCGGTGGCCGCGCCATCGGTGTGCACCGCGCCGATCGCGGCCTGGATCTGGTACGGGCCGGGCCGGTTACGCCGCAGGCAGCGCCGGACCAGATCGTGGCCCTCGGCGATGAGTGCCCGGCTCCACAGTGACCGGTCCTGGTCGGCGAGGAGCACCAGTTCGCCGGTCGGGCCGAGCCGGGCCGGCCGGCGCGCCTCGGTCAGCAGCAGCAGGGCGAGCAGGCCCAGGACCTCGGGTTCGTCGGGCATCAACGCGGCCAGCTCGCGGGCGAGCCGGATCGCCTCGGCGCACAGGTCCGTTCTGATCAGTGGCCCGGCGGTGGAGGCGTAGCCCTCGTTGAACATCAGGTAGAGCACGGTGAGCACGGGCGGCAGCCGGTCCGGCAGCTCGTGTTCAGCGGGTACCCGGTACGGGATGTGGGCATCCCGGATCTTCTTCTTCGCGCGCACGATCCGCTGCGCGATTGTCGTTTCCTGAACCAGGTAGGCCCGGGCGATCTCCGGTACCTCGAGACCGCCGAGCAGGCGGAGCGTGAGGGCCGTCCGCGCGTCCGGGGCGAGCGCCGGGTGACAGCAGATGAAGATGAGTCGTAGCTGGTCGTCCTTCACCGGTCCCACCTCCTGGGGCTCGTCCTGTTGGTGCAGCAGCAGGGCCTGGGCGTGCCGGGCCTCGCGGGTCGACTCCCGGCGGAGCCGATCGATGGCCCGGTTGCGTGCGGTCGTCACGATCCAGGCGCCGGGGTTGGGTGGCAGGGTCTGCCACTTCTGCAGCGCCGTGGTGAAGGCGTCCTGGACCGCCTCCTCGGCGAGGTTGATGTCACCGAGGAGGCGGGCCAGGGTGGCGACGCAGCGGCCGTACTCCGCGCGGTAGACGCTCGCCAGGTCCATGTCGGGCGACGGCTGCCCGCTCAGGCCTGGGACAGATCGTCGAACGGGCGCACCTCGACCGCGCCGCAGGCCGCCGCGCACCTCTCGGCCCAGGCCAATGCCTGGTCCAGGTCCGCGCACTTGATCACCCAGAATCCGACGATGTGTTCCTTCGTCTCGGCGAACGGCCCGTCGCTCATGGAGGTGGCGCCGTTCTCGACCCGGACGACTGTGGCGCTGTCGGGTGACGTGAGCCCCCCGGCGAAGACCCAGGCGCCCGCGGCCTGCATGTCGTCGTTGATCCGCCCGGTCTCCCGGAACATGATCTCCATCTCCTCGTCCGACGGCGTCGGCGCGCCCTCGACGAAGTGCACGGACAGCAGGTACTGCTTCATGATGATCCTCCGATAGCTCGACGATGGGTGGAACAGCTCAGGCGGCCAGGCGGCGCGCGACGGCCGGGATCACGATCGCGGCCGCGACCAGGTGGGTGAGCATCAGCAGCGCCTTGGTGGCCGTCCCGGCGTCGGCGAGCACGTCCGGCACCAGGGACAGGACCGTCAGCACCACAGTCGTACGGACGAACGCGCGCCGCGGACGCCGCGCGAAGCGGGACAGCAGCACGGCGAGGAGCACGCCGATCGACGAGAAGACGGCGGTCAGCACGCCGAACCCCGTGACCGGAATCGGGGCGCCGCTCATGTCGAGGCTGATTCCGGCCGCGTGGCCGACGGCGGCGACGGCCATGGTGGCGGCGCTCGCGGCGACCGTGGCGATCACGCCGGCCCCGATCAGCGCGCGGAAGGCCGACGTCGTGGTGCGGGTGGTCTGCGCGGTGGTGGTCATCGTGCCCTCCAGCGGGGTGTGGCCCGTCTCGATTCCGGGCTCTCACCATGGCTACGAAGAGAGCCGGTCCCGATCGACAGCCGCACCCACAATATTTCGACGGCCTCGTCGCCGATGTACGCCGAGCCGGTCTCCGGGCCACCCGGTCCGGCTCAGCCCGGACGGTCGGTGGTCTTGTCGTCCTCGCCGTACTCGCCGCGGATGGGCAGGTAGTAGGCGGGCAGGAAGGCCGCGATGATGGCGACGCCCGCGATCGGCACGAACGCGCCGACGAGGATGCCGCCGCCGATCCAGACCAGCGCGAGTGCGAATCGACGGCCGATGGCCCGGACGCCGAAGGGGCCGAGACTGGGGTCCAGGAGTCTCGCCCGGCGAAGATGGACCCAGATGACGTTGAACAGGGCCGCTGCCAACCACAGTGTCGTGCCGTAGACGACGACCGCCGTCCGCAGCCCCTGCTCCGCGCGGAGCGCGGCGGCGAGCAGCGACGTGGAGAACGGCAGGAACGCGATGACCATCAGGAGCAGCGTGTTGAGGAACAGGACCGGACGGTCGACGTGCCGGACCCGGTCGAACATGACGTGATGATTGACCCACACCTGCCCGACGAGCAGAAAGCTCAGCGCGTACCCCAGGTACGACGGCCACAACGCCCCGAGGCCCGGCAGGAGCCGTCCGAAGTCCTTCGGCGGTTGGATCTCCAGCACGAGAAGCGTGACGGCGATGGCGAAGACACCGTCGCTGAAGGCGACCAGCCGCCCCGGCCGGCGCGTGAGCCGAGGAGCGCCAGGGCTGGACGACATGCCCTCCAGTATCCGATCGGAAGACGATTCGTTACCGCGAAATCCGTAATCAGCGGGGCCGGGTCGCCTTCAAGGAGTTAAAACAAAATTAAGGCTGCGTGGGCGAAAAACTGTTATCCGAAGCCGGGACGACGGCTACCAGGAGACCTGCCCGCAGCCCTCCTTAATTCTTTTTCCGCACGTTGATGCAGGCTCTGGACGTGCACATACTTCACCCGACAGGAGCGTTGTCGCCGACTCGAAGGAAACCACTGGTAATGCGGACTCCCCCCGCGCATGTCGCACCGCCGGACCAGGCGCGAAAGCGCCGTCGACTCGCCCGCGTCACGCTCGCCTGCGCGGTCGTCGCCGCGTTGGGCGGCAGTGGCATCTACCTCGCCGGCGCCCAGGCCGAGGAGGTCGCCGTGCCCGGCCGGGTCCAGGCGGAAGCCTTCGCGGCGCAGTCCGGTGCGCAGACCGAGAGCACCGGCGACGCCGACGGCGGCAGGAACGTCGGCTGGCTCGCCAACGGCGACTGGCTGCGGTACGACGGCGTCTCGATAACCGGCGCGGAGCTGACGGCCCGGGTCGCCGCGCACAACACCGACGGCGGGGCCGTCGAACTGCGCCTCGGCACGCAGACCGGCACGCTGCTGGCCAGTTTCCCGGTCGCCCACACCGGCGGCTGGCAGAAGTGGACGACCGTCACGGCCAGGGCGTCGAGCGTGCCGACCGGCCCACAGACCGTCTTCGCCGTCATGAAGAGCGCCTCCCGCTCGGACTTCGTGAACCTGAACTGGTTCACGTTCGGCCCCGCGACGGGCACGACGCCGAGCGCGTCCCCCACGCCGAGTTCCGGCCCGGCGACGCCGACGCCGGGGACGCCGACCGCTCCCGGCACGCCGACCACCCCGCCGGCGGCCGGCTGGGTGCCGGTCGACCAGGCCGCGTGGAACCAGGAGTTGGCCGCCTTCACCGCGATCAAGCCGAAGGCGGTGCCGCCGGGCACCACCCGCGTCCCCGAGTTCCACACCGACTGCGAGGTCGCCAACTCCGCCCCGGACGACCCCATCGTCCTGCCCGGCCTGTCGGGCGCCTCGCACCTGCACACCTTCTTCGGCCCCAAGGTCGACGCCTTCACCACGACCGACAAGCTGCTCTCCTCCAAGACCACCTGCAACGCCCCTGGTGACCTGAGCGCCTACTGGGTCCCGTCCTTGCGCAACTC
>NZ_JBFAPG010000249.1:0-9131 GCF_040675595.1 Micromonospora sp. NPDC049580 | reverse complement strand
GGCGCGCATCGCCGTCGCCTGCCGCCCGGGTCCGTTCGCGGTCGTTGCGGCGTTAGGCGCGGCGAGCGCGTGCCGAACGTCGGCTGTCAGTTGTCACCGATCGCCTGTCAGCGCGGTCACGTTCCGAGGCTGGTTGGTTGCCTGCTGTAGATTGCACTGTCGTGCTTCTCGTGGCAGCGAATCCAGGGCCCGCCGCGCAGCCCACGTTCTGGGAGAACGTCGTCTGCTTACTGTTCGTCTCGTCGGTCGGCTTGCTGTACGTCTGCTACTACTTCGGCTTCAGGATCAACGCTAAGTGCCTTGTCCTGACCAAGAGCACCAGGAAGCCGTGCGCGAGGGACGGCAAGATTCTCGTCGGCTGCCGGCAACACAAGCGACAGAAAACGGTCGCGTGGATTCGTCACATGGGTGCGGCGAGCTGGCTGGATCCGTGGTTCTACCGGATGCACATCATTCCGCCGTCGTTCGCGTCCCTGCCGTCGGCCCCGGCCCCGGCGCCAGCGGTTGCGCACCAGGTCACGTCGCCGGTGGTGGCTGAGACGCCCGGCAGGCGCCTAACGGTCGAAGCCCGGATCGCGTTGTGGGCGTTGGCATTCAGTGTCCTGCAGGCGTTCACGGCCCTCGTCGCTCTCGCTGTCGACGTTGCAGCCGGTGCCTAGGGTTGACTCGAGGCACAGTCTTCAAGGTGGCGCTCCGTCGCCGAAGGCTGCGCTCTCGCCGCTACGGGCATGCTCACCCGCACCACCACCGCATCGTCCACCCCTGCCAGCTAGGCGGGGCCCGCACGAAGCCGCCTCCGTGTGTGCTTGGCCAGCGTCCTGTTCGGTCAGTTTGGGTAGGCGAGCGTGGCTCCGCGGTCCACAATGTCAACTTCTAATACTGGGGCGCGTCCGGTACCGTTCTGGCGTGTCGGTCGGGGGACTCCTACCAGGTAGCCCTGCCTTTCGACGCTCGGGCGGCACCTTTGGCGACCCAAGCCTCCTGTGGTCGGGCCGCTCCACCATCCGTCCGCGCCTGCGGCCCTGTGCCGGCCGCGAAAGACACGTGCCAGACCGACCTGGTAGGCGTGAGGACAAACCGCTGTAGGTCGGGAGGGCGTGGAGCATGGTTACGCTCGGTGTCGCGTGCACGTCGTCGTACGCGTACCTCGTGGTCGCCGATGACGGGGGCATCCTGGACGGCAAACCCGAGCGGCTGGCTTTCCGGAACGGTCTCTCCGAGCCTGAGCGGTTGGTCGAGTTCGGGAAGGACGCCGCTCGCGCCCTGCGCGACGCCGGCGGGTCTGAGGTGGTAATCCTGCGCGCCGTCTCGAGTCACATGGACACGCACACTGGGTGGACGGATCGGCTGGCCATGGAGACGCTGCTGCGGTTGGAGTGCGCGAAGGCCGATATTCCGTGCCGGTACATCTCGCACCAGGCGGTCAAGGGCGTGTTCTCGTTGACCGGGCGCGGCAAGCTGGCGAAGCTTGGTGAGGGCGTAGTCACGCGCAGTGGCCGCTACTGGGGCGATGGCCGCAATCTCGCCGCGCTCGCTGCCGCCGCGGTGAGGGCGGGGGCCTGAGGTGCTTCACGGCGATCGGCTCGATCAGCCGTCGTACTCATTTCTCCGGACTCTGCCCGGGGGTGCAGTCGGCGAAGTCCGGCTCGTCTGGCACAAGCCGCTGCAGCGGATGCTGGTGCAGAAGACAATCGACCTTCTCGGCCTCGAAGACGCCGTCGCCTATCAGGAGCCGAGACTGCTCGACCGGGTTCAACACGATCATGTCGTCAGAATCCGCGACGCCCAGCCGGACCCAGAGATCAACTTTGGGCTAACGCTCGTCATGGACTACCAGCCCGGCGGGAGTGTCCACGACGCGCTGCAGAAGGGCCACCGCTTCGGAGTTCGTCGGGCGCTGCTGCTCGTGGGACAGGTCTTGGACGCGCTCGATCACCTCCACATCCAGCACAGGTTTCTGCACCGCGACGTCAAGCCGGGCAACATCCTGCTCGACCAGGACCGCAAGACGGCGTACCTCAGCGACCTTGGGTCCGCCGCTCCTCTGTCGGACGGCGATCCGACCTGCAGCGCGCACGGCGGGACCTTGCTTTACCGGCCGCCGGAGTACGCGTCGGGGGTACTGGACGCGCGGTCGGACGTCTACAGCCTTGGCGTGACACTGCTCGAGATGCTCCGGGGACCGTTCCCCTACGAACGGATGGACCCCCTTCAGATGGAGGAGGCGTTGGGACGCAACCGGCGGGCGTTCCCGGACGGCCTCGCCGAGTTTCCTCCACACGTCAATCCGCAGGTGCGTAGGGCAGTCCGGTCGATGGCCTCGCAGGCGCCGTCATCGAGGCCCGCATCCGCCATTGACGCGCTTCGCCGGCTACAGGAGTGCAAGACCATCGACTGGCGGCTGTGCGGGCCCCGCGACGGCGGGTCCAGCGAGTGGGAGGGTTCGGGGCTGCCAGGGCGCGATGGAAGAGCCCGTTGCTACCGCGTCGAGGCTGTGCCGCTGGGCGCCGGGCGACATCGTGGCCGGATGCGCGTGAACGTTTTCTACCGCAACCGAGATGGCGCAGCCTGGCGACGACTCGCACCCGAAGCTGTGGTGGATCCCGATGACCGAGATGCCCTGGACCGGGCCTTCTCAACAGCGCACAGCGACGCTTTCCAGCGTTGAGCAGCCCAAAACAGTAGGTCTGGATTAGCCAGACAGGTGCGAAGGCCACCACGCCTGGCAGCCATCGCGGCCTCGGCGGTGAGCTCCCACCCTGCCGACGCCCCGGACCCGACCGCCACGACCAAGCCTTCATCCCTGAGCGAGCGCAGCGCCTGATCCGCTCCAACGATGCGGACGCCGACGTGCGGGTCCGGCCGGGTCAGCGCCCCGTTCAGCGGATCGGCTAACCCGCTCGCCAAGGCCCTTTCGCGCAGCTCAAGCAAGGCACGGTGCAGCGGCCATGCTGGATCGACCGGCGCACGCGTCACCGGTCCGCTGGCAAGCAACGCGCACACGACGTCGGCAAGGGGCAGCCTCATACGCTGAGGTTCGGAGGTAGATACGAGCCGGAGCTGAACCACGCCGCCTCCCCCGTTGCATCGTGCTACCGCTACGGCACCAGCATGCAGCACCAGACCCATGGTCACCAGATACCCGAAGCGGTTCACCGGCCGCTATGAGCATCGGACAGTGGGCGGTGGCATCGGGCACAACCTGCCGCAGGGCGCCGCAGCAAGTCCCCGACGCGGTGCGGTTCATCACCGCATCGAGCAAGAAACCGATTCGGACGACTTACGAAGTTGCCGGGCGGCCAAGCGTCGCTTGGTTGTCGGCTCCGGACGACCCCAGCCCCCGCCAGGGATCGCCCGGATACCGGGGGCGTCACGCGTCGCGGCCGGACAGGAAGCGGATCGCGGTCAGGACGAGGGCGCAGCAGCCGCCGAACGCGACCCCACCCGACAGCAAAGCCTGGCCGATGCTCGGCTCGATCGCCCAGGAGATCCAACTGGTAATCGTCGCGGTCAAGCCGCCCGACAAGACGGCGACGACCAGGCACAACAGCCGGATCAGGGAACCACTCTCCATGCTTCCACCCTTCGCTAAACAGACCCCTCCCCAATGGGGGTGTCTGAAGACGCGTGGGAGCGATGGAGTTGTTCGTCGTCCGTCCATAATGGCTGGCTCTGGAGACGGCCGCAAGTACTGGTGATCGGGGTCGACGCCAACTCCGCACCGCGCGACGGACTGGCTGTCCGTCTACCCCCCAACACCACCACGAAGAATGTGACTAGTCCTCACAAATACCTCCTTAGCGCACAAGAAAAGGGAGAATCGTGGCTGGTTCGGGAACTATCTACAAGCGGTGTGGCTGCCGACACAATGAGACCAAGAAGCGGCTCGAAGCCAACTGCGCACGCCTGCCGGAACGCGGCCATGGCACTTGGTACTTCGCCTGCTCCGCGACCGACGCGTTCGGCAGGCCGACACGGGCTCGTCGAGGTGGCTTCCGGTCCAAGACTGCCGCCACCCAGGCGCGCAACGATTGGCTGAGCCAGACCGGCGAAGAACGCACCGCGCAGGGATGGACCCTCGAACGGTGGCTGCGATATTGGCTGTCCACCCGCACCAAGATCAAGGACACCACCAGGGCCCAGTACGCACGGGACGTCGAACAGTTCCTCATCCCGCACATGGGCAGGATCACCCTGGCCGACCTCAACATCCGCCGAATCCGCGGCGGCTTCGACGACATCGCACAGACCACCAACGGACGCGGCCAGCCACAGTCGCCCTCATGCCTTCAACACCTGCGGACCACTCTTCGCGCGGCACTCAACGTCGCTGTCCGGGAGGGCCTCCTCGACGCTAACCCGATCCGGCACCTCGAACTCCCGTCCTACCGCAAGCCACACGCCCAGGTGTGGACACCCGCACGTGTCGCGGAATGGCAGGCAACCGGTCAACGGCCAGCGGTCGCCGTCTGGACCGCGCCTCATCTCGCCGCGTTCCTCGACGCGGTCACCACCGACCGGCTCTTCGCCATGTGGTGGCTCATCGCCCTACGCGGCCTACGTCGCGGTGAAGCATGCGGCCTGCGCTGGTCTGACATCGACCTCGACCACGGCGTGTTGTTCATCTTCCGCAGCCGCACCACCGTCGGCTACCACGTCATCGAAGGAGAACCCAAAACAGCCGCCAGCACGCGCGCCGTCGCTCTCGACAAACACACCGTGGCCGTGCTCCGAGAGCACCAACGCCGCCAGCGTCAGCAACAGGCCGCCCGCGAGGCGGCAGGCAGAGCCTGTTACGACAGCGGCTACGTGTTCATCCGCCCCGACGGCAGGCCCCTGCACCCCCAATACGCCACCCGGCACTTCAGCCGACTCGTCAAACGAGCCGACATCCCACCGATCCGTCTGCACGACCTCCGCCACGGCGCCGCGTCCCTCGCCCACGAAGCCGGTGCCGACCTCAAAACCGTGCAAGACCTCCTCGGCCACGCCAGCATCGTCACCACCGCTGACACCTACACCAGCGTCCTGCCATATGCCCAGCGTAAGTGCGCTGAGGCCACCGCTCGACTGGTCCTCGCCGCAGCCCGCCGCACCCGCGAGAAGATCAGGAAGAGGGGCCAGAGTAACCGCCCCAACCCCCGCCCAAAAAACAAGCGCGCGGCCAACAAGAAGCGATAATCCCACCGCAAAGCAGCAGGTCAGCCCCCATGCAGCCCCGACAACATTACAGAGAGTGACGGCGCACCCGTGACACCCACGCGACACCCACTGTCCAACCGGGACGATCAACAAAAAACGCCCGACCGCGTTTCCGCAGGTCAGACGTTGTTTGATCTTGTGCGCCCGAAGGGACTCGAACCCCTAACCTTCTGATCCGTAGTCAGATGCTCTATCCATTGAGCTACGGGCGCTCGTGCTCAGCCAGTGTACACACCCGGCTTTCGCGCGGAGACTCCGGGATTCGAACCCGGGAGGGGCTTTAAGACCCCAACCGCATTAGCAGTGCGGCGCCATAGACCAGACTAGGCGAAGTCTCCCTGGTGATCCGCAGACCACCGCGCCCGAGGATACAGGTCGCCACCCACCGGGAGCAAAACGACTTCCGGGGTACGTCCCGGTCCCCGTGTTTCACCCCTGTGCGGCGGCGTGATCGGGACTACGCTCCATCGATATGCAGGAGCAGCCGCCGAGCGAGCCGACCCGTCGAGAGCCTGCTGAAAGAGCGCGTCGACGCTCTCCGCGGCCCACCTTCACGCCGCCGACCGCCGCCGAGCAGCCCGACGAGACGACTGCGCCGCCGGCAGCCGCTCCGGCGAGCCCGCGTCCTCGACGGGCCAAGGCTGCCCCGGCCGTGCTGTTCCAGCCACCGGACCCCGAGCGCCCCCTGCCCCGCCAGCCGCGCCGCTCGTCTCCGGCATCGAGGGTCCCACCCGCCGCCGACCAGGCCAGCCCGCCACCTGACGCCTCACCGGCGGACCAGGCCGGTCCACCGAATGACACCCCAGCGCGCGACCAGGCCGGTCCGTCGGTGAACACCCCGGCCGATGAGCAGGCCAGCCTGCCGGAGACCGCCCCAGCCGCCGACCAGGCCAGCCCCTCCGACGGCACCCCGGCAGCGGAAATGGACCAGCCGGGCAGCAAGCGGGCGACCCCCAAGGCCACCCCCAGCAAGAAGGCCACCTCAGCCGAGAAGGCCCTCCCGGCCAAGAAAGCCACCCCCACCCAGCGGGCCACCCCAGCCAGGCAAACCGCCCCGGCCGACGAGATCACCCCAGCCAGGAAGGTCACCCGAGCCAAGAAGGCCGCCCCGGCGATCAAGCGCAACGCCCCGCCCGCGCAAGCCACCTCGGCGCCGCAGCCCTCGACCGCCATGGCCGGAGCAGAGAACGAGCCGGTGCAGGCTTCGGGGCGTACCCCGGAATCGGATGTGCGGGCGGTGATCGCCCGCCTGCGCGACCACCCGGGCTTCGCGCCGGAGTTGCTGGCGCTGGAGGCGGTCCGGGCGCTCGGTCCCGGCGCGGCCGAGTGGGCGCAGCGACTGCGGGCGCGGTATCCGGACGCTCCGGCGGACGGCCTGGCGCGGCTGGCGACGCGGCGGTACGTGCGGGCGGCCGGCGCGGGAGGGGCGGCGGCCGCGCTGGCCGGGCTCTTCGCGCCGCTCGCCGAGCTGGCCTCGGTGCTGTGGACGCAGGCCAACCTGGTGCTACGACTGGCTGCGGTGTACGGCAAGGATCCGACGCACCCTGACCGGGCCGCCGACCTGCTGGTGCTCACCCTTGTGCATCCGGACGCGACGAGCGCGCAGGAGGCCCTGCTCGCGGCACAGACGACTGGCGATCCGGTCGAGGGCGCCTGGCCGCGGGCGGCGGAGGCCGCGTGGCGGCTGGCGGCGCCGCTCACCGCCCAGGCGGGCGGGTGGGTGGCGTTGCGGTTGGCGTCCCGCCTGTTGCCGGGTGCGGCGGTGGTCGCCGCCACGTTGGGTGACGCGGCGGCGGCCGATCGGTTGGCCGCGCGGGCGGTGGCCGCCTACCGGCCGGGCCGGCGCTGAGCGGTCAGAGCCAGGTGAACCAGTCGCGGGGCAGCAGCGCGTAGCCGACGAAGGCGACCACGTCGAGCAGGGTGTGCGCGATGATCAGCGGCAGCACCCGGCGGGTTCGCAGGTAGAAGAGGCTGAACACGACGCCCATGATCGCGTTGCCGACGAACGCGCCGAAGCCCTGGTAGAGGTGGTAGCTCCCGCGTAGCAGCGCACTGGCCGCGATGATCGCGGCGAGCCGCCACTGGAGCTGGCGCAGCCGGGTGACCAGGTAGCCGACCACGATCACCTCCTCCAGCACGGCGTTCTGCACGGCGGAGAGGATCAGCACCGGAACCGCCCACCAGACGTGCGGCAGGGCCGCCGGCACCAGCGTGGCGTTGATGCCGAGCTGTGCCGCCGCCCAGAACAGGGCCAGGCCGGGCAGGCCGATCAGCGCGGCCAGGCCGGCACCCCGGGCCAGGTCCTGGCCGGGCCGCCGCGCGTCCAGGCCGAGGGTCCGCACCGGGTCGCCGGGGTCACGGCTGAGCAGGTGTACGGCGAGCAGCACGGGCAGCAGCGCGAAGACGATGCCGAGGAGCTGGTACGTCAGGTCCAGCCAGGGTCGGGCCGACGCCGAGGTGTTCAGTGACGCGGTCTGCTTGGAGAGCGGCCCCTCGGCGGTCAGCTTCGCGATGATCGAGACCACCGCGTAGACCGCGGACTGGCCGAGGGAGAGACCGAGGACCAGCAGCGTCTCGGTCCCCAGTACTCGGCGGGACACCGGGCGGGTCAGCTCAACGGTCACCGCACCACTCTGCCCGACGGACGGCACGGCGGACACGGCCGATCGGCCGGCGTGAACCGATCGCACATTCTGTGCGACCGGTGAGCACGCTCCGTGGAGATTCTATGAGCGCCCGATCCGCTGCCGTCTGGAGAAGGAGCACCGGTGGACAACGTCGCACGGTTGCTGAAGGAGAGCTGGACCCTCGTCGAGGAGGACCGGGAGCGGCTGAGCGGGCACTTCTACGCCCGACTGTTCCTGCTCGACCCCGCCCTGCGGCAGCTCTTCCCGGTGCAGATGACCGGCCAGGGTGACCGCCTGCTGGAAGCGATCATCACGGCGATCCACACCGTGGACGACCCGGAGAGCTTCGACGAGTTCCTGCGAGCGCTGGGCCGGGACCACCGCAAGTACCACGTCGACGACCGGCACTACGCCACGATGGGCGTCGCGCTGCTCGATGCGCTGCGCAGCACCGCCGGCGACGGCTGGAACCTGGAGTACGACCAGGCATGGCGGGACGCGTACGCGGCGATTGCGGCGAAGATGGTGGCCGGGGCTGCCGACGACGACAACCCGCCGTTCTGGCACGCCGAGGTGCTGACCCACGAGCGGCACGGCTCGGACATCGCCGTGCTGACCTGCCGGGCCCTGCAACATCCGCTGTCCTGGCGGGCGGGCCAGTACGTCAGCCTGGAGCTGCCCCGCTTCCACCCGCGGGTGTGGCGGAACTACTCGGTGGCGAACGCCCCGAACGACGACAACGTGCTGGAGTTCCACGTGCGGAGCCCCGGCGCGGGGTGGGTGTCCGGGGCGCTGGTCCGCCGCGTACAGCCCGGGCACCTGCTGCGCCTGGCGGCGCCGATGGGGTCGATGACCCTGGACCGCACCTCGGAGCGGGACATCCTCTGCGTGGCCGGCGGCGTCGGGCTGGCGCCGATCAAGGCGCTGGTGGAGGAGCTGGCCAGCTACAACCGGACGCGCTGGGTGCACGTCTTCTACGGCGCCCGGCACGCGACGGACCTGTACGGGCTGGCCCGCCTGCAGGAGTTGGTGGCCGCGCACCCGTGGTTGTCGGTCACCGCAGCGTGCAGCGACGACCCCGACTTCGACGGCGAGTTGGGCGACATCCCGGACGTGGTGGCCCGGTACGGCCCGTGGACGACGCACGACTGCTACGTCTCCGGGTCGGCGCAGATGGTCCGGTCGACGCTGCGGGTGCTGGCCGCGGACGAGGTGCCGCCGCCGAACATCCGCTACGACACGTTCGGCGATCTCTAGACGTTCCTCCCCCCACACCGGGGCGCGTGCCCCAGGGGGCAGGGG